>NZ_JXIS01000078.1:0-40494 GCF_000836715.1 Bacillus sp. L_1B0_5
CCCCACTGATTATTAGTTGAACCAATCGGGCATTTACGGACAGTTGATCTCCCACCTAACTTCCTTGCCCAGCCAATTTTAAGGTGAGAGTTTTACTGCCCGTTTATGCGGGATAAATATGCATAACGCATCAAAAGACCTGACAAAAGAAAGGGGAACTACATGAGTACGCAGATGTTAACTTTAACTTCTATCTCTATTTACATGCTCGGGATGTTAGTAATCGGCTATTTCGCCTACAAACGAACGTCCAACTTAACAGATTATATGCTTGGCGGGCGTACACTAGGCCCCGCAGTAACAGCATTAAGTGCTGGAGCATCCGATATGAGTGGTTGGCTTTTAATGGGATTACCCGGTGCAATGTTTAGCGTTGGATTAAGTAGTAGTTGGATTGCGATCGGCCTAACACTAGGCGCATACGCAAACTGGCTTTATGTTGCTCCTCGCTTACGTACCTACTCAGAAATTGCAAACAACTCTATTACTATTCCAGAATTTTTGGAACACCGTTTCCACGACAAATCTCATATGCTACGCTTAGTATCCGGACTTGTTATTATGATTTTCTTTACTTTTTATGTAGCTTCAGGATTAGTTTCAGGCGCTGTATTATTTGAAAATTCATTTGGCATGAACTATCATGTTGGATTATTCATTGTAGCAGGCGTTGTTGTCGCTTACACATTATTTGGTGGTTTCTTAGCAGTAAGTTGGACAGACTTCGTGCAAGGAATCATTATGGTAGTTGCTCTTATTCTTGTTCCTACCGTTACAATTATGAATGTAAATGGACTTGGTCCTGCATTTAGTACAATTAAATCGATTGATCCAACATTATTAGATATTTTTAAAGGCACTTCTGTATTAGGAATTATTTCATTATTCGCATGGGGCCTTGGTTATGTTGGACAACCTCATATTATCGTACGCTTTATGGCGATTTCTTCTGTAAAAGAAATTAAAAGTGCACGACGAATTGGTATGAGCTGGATGATTTTCTCTGTTGTCGGAGCTATGTTTACCGGTCTGATCGGTATTGCATACTATTCACAACAAGAGTTGACATTATCTAATCCAGAGACAATTTTCCTTGAACTTGGGAAAATTTTATTCCATCCACTTATTACTGGATTTTTATTAGCGGCCATTCTAGCAGCGATTATGAGTACAATTTCATCTCAGCTACTCGTTACTTCTAGTGCTGTAACTGAAGATTTATATCGTACATTCTTTAAACGTTCTGCATCTGATAAAGAACTTGTATTTGTCGGTCGTATGGCTGTACTTGTTATTGCATTAGTTGGGTGCGCATTAGCGCTTAAACAAAATGATACGATTTTAGCTCTTGTTGGATACGCTTGGGCTGGATTTGGTTCTTCATTCGGACCTGCTATTTTATTAAGCTTATATTGGAAACGTATGACGAAGTGGGGCGCACTTGCCGGTATGATTTCTGGTGCCGCTACTGTTATTATCTGGACTCAGTTTGAATTCTTAACAAAATTCTTATACGAAATGATTCCTGGTTTCACTATTAGTTTACTAGTAATCATAGTTGTTAGTTTACTAACACAACCTTCAAAAGAAGTTGAAGAGCAATTTGAGGATTTCGAAAAACAACATCGTCATAATTTATAAAAAAAGCTCTGCTGTTATCGTAACAGCAGAGCTTTTTACAGTTCGACAATCTTCTTATCAAATTTAACAAATTCTTTATGTTTCGTTAAATTTAACATAACACTACTCCTTTATAGTATGAATATCAGCACTTATACAGAAAGGGGACTCCAATATGTTAGCAGCTTTCCAGCAACAACAAACACGAAAATTTTCACCTATCACAAATACTTCTGCGTCTTGTTTAAACATGCAACCTAACCCGCCTAAAATTTCAATTGCTCCTTCTGTTATTTCAGTCATCGGTGTTCATATGGAAAAGCATAAATTAAAAATAAAAACGGGACAAAATATTGTTTTATCAGCTTCCATTTTGCCAATACAAGCAACAAATAAAGAGCTTATTTGGTCAAATATGAATTCTGATATCATCACCATATATCCAAAAGGTGACACCGTGACGATTACTGGAAAAAGTGCAGGTAGAGCAGTCGTAATTGTCACAACTGCTGAAGGCAAATTCCGTGACCTATGTGTCATTCATGTACAACCTTATATGACAAATCCAAAGTAAAAGAGTGGCTTCGTAGCCACTCTTTTACTTGATTTCAATATTTGAGTTTTTACTTTTTACAAGATTAATAAATTGTTCTTTATTTCTTGGAGAAATAATTTCTGTTTTATGTGTATCGTAAACAATTTCAAGTCGATCGAATGATAGAGCATGAGCTGCTATTGGATTTTTCGTATTTGAAATTTGTTTTATATCTCGTATAAAAATACGTTTTTTAATAAAACCTGACCTAATGATAATCATTTCCTCTTCCACAATATATTTGGTTGAAAACCACCCAAAAATAAATACTATGGCTAACGGAATCGTAAAAAATAAAAGAAAATATTCTCTCTCTGCAAATATAGGAGCAAAACACGCTCCTATGACAACAAAAAAAATCGGATATAACCATACATCTTTTTTTGATGGAAATTCCACTAAACTTTCCCCCTCTTGATTTAAGTCAATGAATCTCCTCCTCTTCCCTATTACAATGAAAACAATATTAGAAAAGGAGGACGTATTATGACTGAACGAAAGTACGCCTTATTTGCTGGTACCTCTCTTCTTGTTATGGCATTCATTGCATTTTTTTCTTACGGTTTTGTTCATGGAAATCTCGTTATACAAGGAGATGCGAGTACAACATTCCATAATATCCAAACTTCAAATTCACTTTTCAAAGCAGAAATCTTCGGGTGGATTACCATTTTTATTACTGATATTGTCGCCGCATGGGCTCTTTATTTCTTTCTAAAACCAATTCATACTAGCCTCTCATTACTAGCAGCTTAGCTTCGTCTTATGTATACAGCTATACTTGGGATTGCTATATTCAATCTAATATTGGCATTGTTGCTTTCAAAAAATACAATTGCGAATCCAGAAACATATACGATGTTGTTTCTCAGTGCATTCGAATACATTTGGTCTGTAGGATTGATTATTTTTGGATTGCATCTTTTCGTTTTAGGATATGTAACTTTTCTCTCTAAACAGATACCAAAGTTTATTAGTATACTGCTGTTCATTGCTGCTACCGGTTATATGCTAATTCACGTCATGAATACAATGTTTACACAATACGATACAATGATTTCAATCATACAATCACTATTCCAATTACCTATGATTGCAGGTGAATTAGGACTTGCGATATGGCTACTATTGAAAGGTGGTAAACACTCTAATTAAGCCGTTTCTTAATTCTACTTAATGATTCTGGTGTCATGCCAAGATAGCTTGCTAGCTGATATTGTGGAACGCGATTAATTAAATACGGGCGTTTTCGTAACAATGTTTTATATCGTTCTTCTGGTGTCGATGAGATAAATACAGCAAGTTCATCTTGTACTTCACCGAAATTGTACTCGATCATTTTACGCGTCATTTCTTCTAATTGTGAATACTTATTATACATGTCCTTTTCACTATGTAGATCACCAACAACTACAATACAATCTTCTAAACACGTTAACGTATATGATGAAGATTTATCTTGTTTATGATGGTTGAAATTCGAAATTGCCTGTTCTTCTGTATAAAAATTTGATGTAACTTCTTTCCCTGCTTCATCTATACTATGTTGCCTAACGCATCCTTTTAATACAAAATAACATTTTAACGGAACATTTCCTTGTCTTAGGAGCACTGTTCCTTTTTTATATTCTTCAATTTGTAATTCACTGAGGATCATTTGCTGCTCTTCTTCACTTAATGTTGTAAGATTCTTCATATACTTCTTTAATATCTCTGCCATTTCCCTCCCCCTTCTACGCCCGTATTTCTATAAAACAAAAAGAGAAGTATCACAACTTCCCTTTTCTCCCCTAACACTATAATTCCTGTGTATACACCGGCTCGTTTACGACATTTTTTGATGTTCGCTTTTGTTGCTGTAATAAGAAAACAGATACACCAAACAATACGAGCATGCTACCGATAATTTGCATTGCGTTTAATTTTTCTCCAAGTAAGAAGAACGCAAGTATAGATGCTCCAACAGGTTCTCCTAAAATACTCATTGAAATTGTCGTTGCATTTACATAATTTAATAGCCAGTTATTAATTACATGTGACACTGTCGGCACAACCGCAAGTAAAAGAAAAACGGTCCAATCCCACTTCGTATAACCTGTAAAGGGTACTTGCAATATGACATTATAAATCCCCATAAAAAGACCTGCGAATGCAAAGACTGTAAAGCTATAAATCCAGTGTGATACTTTCTTTACTGTCGTTTGCCCGATAAATAAATAACCGACAACTGCTATTACACTTAGAAAGGATAATATGTCTCCATAAATTGCTTGCTTACTTAAACCTAAATCTCCCCAACCAATGCACATTACGCCTAGAATAGCGATTCCCATCGTTGCAATGGCTGAATATGTTGTTCTTTCTTTAAACAGAAAAAAACCTCCAACTAAAGATACGATCGGTTGAAGTGCCAAAATAATTGTTGAACTAGCAACTGTTGTATGCTTTAAAGATTCAAACCATAAAAGAAAATGAAGTGCTAAAAAGAAACCAGATCCAATTAAAAAGCCCCAATCTTTCATTTGGATCCTATTAAATTCCTCTCTTTTTTTCCATACGATAGGCAGCATAATAAGTACGATAATCCATAAGCGGTACATACTTAATATTGAAGATGGTGCTGAGGACATCTTTACAAAAACTGCTGCAAAGGAAATGGCAATTATAGAAATAGCTAATGGTAGTGCGATTGATTTTTCTTGTTTCAAACCCTGTCTCCCCTCTCACCTGTCAAAAATCCCACTTCATTATATCCGTTTTCTTTCATAACTTAAATACTAATTTTTTAGATTCTTCGTACCATTATGGTAAAATAGAAATTAAGGCACCAATTAGTGAATAATTATTTCCTTTTTCACTACAAGCGTCGCTCTTACAATCGTTACAGTAAATTTTTATTTAGGGGGATCTACATGAGTCAAACAATAGGGAGAATTGAAGAAATTTCATTTTATAGCGCATCGCTTCAAGAAGACGTTACTCTTCTCGTTTATTTACCAGTAAATTACACACCACTGCACAAACATACAGTTGTAATTGCACAAGATGGTAGAGATTATTTTCAGCTCGGTAAAGCGCACCGTGTAATTGAGCGCCTTCGTGAAACTGAAGAAATTGACCGTACAATTATTGTCGGTATTCCATATAAAAATGTACATGATCGTAAAGAAAAATATTTCCCAAATGAAGTAAAAAATGCTGCATATATTCGTTTCCTTGCTCATGAACTTGCACCGTATATTGATGAAAATTATCCAACGTATCAAATGGGAAAAGGTCGTGTTTTAATTGGTGATTCTCTTGGCGGAACAGTTTCCTTTATGACTGCACTTATGTATCCGCATACATTCGGTAAAGTCGTTATGCAATCACCATTTGTGGATGAGACAGTGATGAACTTAGCAAAAGACTTCAAAGATCCACAAGCATTAGAACTGTATCACGTCATTGGCACAGAAGAAACGGCTGTAAAACGTACTGATGGACAAGTATCTGATTTCGTAGAACCGAACCGTGAGTTAAATACGCTTCTTATAAATAGAAATTTCATCACGCATTACGAGGAGTTTGAAGGTAATCATACTTGGAAATATTGGCAAACTGATTTACCGAAAGCCTTCTCTCATATTCTATCAATGAAATAATAGAGAGCAGTATTCAGAATAATTTGATATAATAGATAAAGAGATTTATTTATCTCAAAATCTAACTAGACTTACAAAGGGAGGAATTGGAACATGAAATTAGGCATTGTAATTTTTCCATCTAAAATGATTCAAGATAAAGCGAACGGATTGCGTAAGCGTTATGACCCGCACTACGCATTAGTTCCGCCACATATTACATTGAAAACACCCTTTGAGACGCAAGATGAACAATTAGAATCGATTGTAAACGAGCTACATACAATCGCAGGTAAAACGAACCCTTTCACCCTTCATGTTGGGAAAGTTGGTTCATTCGCACCTGTTAATAACGTCCTTTATTTTAAAGTAGAAAAAACACCTGAACTTACTTTCTTAAATGAAGAAATGCATGGCGGGTTATTCACGCAAGAACGCGAATATGCTTTCGTACCTCACTTAACAATCGGACAAGGCTTATCAGATGCAGAGCATGCTGATGTATTAGGTCGATTACGTATGAAAGATTTCTATTATGAACAACCAATTGATCGTTTCCATCTTCTATATCAATTAGAAAATGGAACATGGACTGTACACGAAACATTCCACCTTGGAAAGGAGAACAACTAATTTGCACGCACAGATTGTACAAACGGACGAACAACTAAGAGATGCATTCTCTGTACGTAAACAAGTGTTTGTAAATGAACAACGTGTCTCTGCTGAAGAAGAGTACGATGAGTTTGAAGAAACTTCAACACACGTTGTTATATATGACAATGATGTTCCAGTTGGTGCTGGACGTTTTCGCACCCTTGATGGTATCGGAAAAATGGAACGCATTTGCGTGCTAGGTTCCCATCGAAAAAAAGGCATCGGAAAAATTGTTATGGATGCGCTTGAAGCGTATGCAAAAGAAAATTCGCTACCAAAATTGAAACTTCATGCTCAAACACATGCTGAAGATTTCTATAAAAAACTTGGATATGTAACGAGTTCTGATGTATTTATGGAAGCAAATATCCCGCACGTCGTAATGATAAAAGAATTGTAATTTGAAAGCAGGAGGTGACCCCTCCTGTTTTTTACATTGCTATTTTCTTTTTCTTCCGCTAAAGTTAAATGTTGATGCTATAGTTTTGAAGGTGAACATATGACACAAGAAAAATTTTCACAAAAATCGTTAACACACGCTGATATTCCGCGTGCGACATATCATATTCCGAAAACATCTACCCATTTAATTATGGAAGAAGATGTAGATGCGGCTTATTTCCGCGCTCTCGAACAACAAAATGTTTTTTTAAACGAAAAACAATTAGAAGCCGTGCGCACAACCGAAGGTCCTGTTCTCACACTAGCTGGTGCTGGAAGCGGGAAAACATCTGTTTTAACAACTCGCGTTGGTTATTTAGTAAATGTAAAACAAGTTCATCCACGAAATATTTTATTACTTACATTTACACAAAAAGCGGCTGAAGAAATCCGAAGTCGTGTTGCGAAGTTACCAGGTATGAATCATGCAGCAAGTAGCTACGTTGTTGCTGGTACATTCCACTCTGTTTTCTTAAAATTGCTTCGTAGTCAAGGGTATAATCAGCAAATTTTAGCAAATGAAAAACATAAACAAATTATGATAAAGAAAATCTTAAAAGAATTGCGTTTAAAAGACGATTACGATGCGGAAACGATGCTTGCGATGATTTCACTTGAGAAAAACAAATTAAATCGTCCGAAAGATGTAAAAGCGAAAACACCAGTGGAGCAAGAATTTAAAGAAGTATATGAACGTTTTGAAGAAGTAAAACAACGATACAATTATATTGATTTCGATGACATCTTATTAGAAACATATTATATGTTAGAAAATAATGCTCCTTTACTAACTCAATTACAACAACGTTTTCACTACATTGAAGTAGATGAGTTTCAAGATACATCGTATGCACAATATGAAATTGTAAAATTGTTAGCCACGCCAAGAAATAATTTGTTCATCGCAGGTGATGATGATCAAGCTATCTATGGCTGGCGAGGGGCAAGTCACCAAATTATTTTATCTTTTCCAAAAGAATTTGATAACACAACAATCATTGCACTAAATACGAATTATCGATCCAATCCCTTTATCGTCGGGCTTGGAAATGAAGTTATAAAATTAAATCAAGAACGTTTTGATAAAGAGCTATACTCCGTTCGTGAGGAAGGTGTACAACCTTTTTATGCAAGACCTGCTACAACTCTTGATGAAGCAAATCAAATTTTACAGCTCATTCAAGAAAAAGTAGATAGCGGTGAACGAAACTATAAAGATTTTTGTTTACTGTATCGCACACATTCTGTAAGTCGTTCGTTACTTGATCAACTTACCATTCATAAAATCCCGTTTATTAAACACGGGGCAAGCCAATCATTTTATGAACATTCTTTAATTAAGCCTGTATTAGATCATTTACGACTCGTGATTGAGCCGTTTCGACTAGAATCACTTTCAAACATATTACCGACGATGTATATCGGACGTGATGATTGTATTTCATTTATTGAACGTGAACAATGGAAATATGGTGAAGGCCGTTTTCCTTCTCTTCTTCATTTCTTACTATTAAATCCGATCTTAAAACCTTTTCAAGTGAAAAAGGTAAATGAACGTATTGATTTTATTAAATTTATTAAAGAGTTAGAACCGAAAAAAGCATTAAAAGAAATCATTCATGGTAAAGGAAAATATTTAGAGTACTTACAAAGTAACGATCGTTCTTCCTTTACGATGCATAAAGACATACAAGAAGAAATGTTGGAAGAATTAATGGAGTCTGCAACTCGTTTCACCGATATTCCAGCTTATTTACAATTTATTGACGAAGCGATTCAAGGTCAAAAAGAAATGGAAGCATTAAAAACAATGCCGCAAAAAGATGCCGTTTCACTTATGTCAATTCATAACGCAAAAGGCCTTGAATTTCCATGTGTCTTTTTACTTGGAGCGAGTGATGGGATCCTGCCGCATACTTCTTCTTTAAAAGATGCAAATGATCGTGTTACGGAAACTTCTGAAGCATTAGAAGAAGAACGCCGATTACTTTATGTCGCCATTACACGTGCGAAAGAAGAACTGTACATTTCTTCTCCGCAATTTTTCAGAGGAAAGAAATTAGATATATCTCGTTTTTTATATACTGTGCGAAAAGACTTACCTGAAAAGACATCCACTAAATAAGGATGTCTTTTTTTTTATAATGTGTTATGTACATCCCTCCTATATAAATTCCTTGTTTTTATCATAAGAATTAACGTAATATCAGCCATATCCCACTCATATTGTAATAGTGTATGTCAGAACTCACGAGAAGGAGTGAACATAATGAGCTGCAATTGTAATGAAGATCATCAACATGAGTGTGATTTCAACTGTGTATCGAATGTCGTTCGTTTTATACATGAACTGCAAGAATGTGCAACAACAACATGTGGATCTGGTTGCGAAGTTCCATTTTTAGGTGCACATAACAATGCATCAGTAGCTAATACACGTCCTTTTATTTTATACACAAAAACTGGAGAGCCTTTTGAAGCATTTGCACCATCTTCAAGCCTTACTAGCTGCCGATCTCCAATTTTCCGCGTAGAAAGTATAGATGATGATGACTGTGCTGTATTGCGTGTATTAACTGTAGTTTTAGGTGATGGTACCGCTGTACCACCTGGTGACGACCCAATCTGTACGTTTTTAGCTGTACCAAATGCAAGACTAATATCAACCTCCACTTGTCTGACTGTTGATTTAAGTTGTTTCTGCGCGATTCAATGCTTACGCGATGTTTCTATATAAAACTAAATACTGATTTAAGCATGGATTGGGTGGCAGAATTATCTGCCACCCAATCCATGCTTAAAGAGTATTATTATGTAAATTTCTTAAAATTGGGAACTTGTCTAGAACATAGAACCTGTCCTTTTCATTAACTGAAAGTAGAAACAGATAAAGGAGTGAAAAACATGTTCTCTTCTGATTGCGAATTTACTAAAATTGATTGTGAGGCGAAGCCAGCTAGTACACTACCTGCCTTTGGTTTTGCTTTCAATGCTTCTGCACCTCAGTTCGCTTCACTATTTACACCACTATTATTACCTAGCGTAAGTCCAAATCCAAATATTACTGTTCCTGTAATCAACGATACAGTAAGTGTCGGAGATGGCATTCGAATTCTACGAGCTGGTATTTATCAAATCAGTTATACATTAACAATTAGTCTTGATAACGTACCTACTGCACCAGAAGCTGGTCGTTTCTTCTTATCATTAGGTACACCAGCTAACATTATTCCTGGATCAGGTACAGCCGTTCGTTCTAACGTTATTGGTACTGGTGAAGTAGACGTATCCAGTGGGGTTATTCTTATTAACTTAAATCCTGGTGACTTAATTCAAATTGTACCAGTTGAGTTGATTGGAACTGTAGACATTCGTGCTGCAGCATTAACAGTTGCACAAATTAGCTAGTAAAAAGCGGTATTTCTAATACAGAAATACCGCTTTTTATATATAATAAAAAACACTCACAGTAGCATGAGTGTTTCATTCTTCATATTGTTTTATTGTGTTCTTCTTTTTCCCACAATTGCATCCCTTTTTCTTCACAAATCCTTGTTGTTGTAATTGTTCTTGATATGCCTGTTGTTGTGCTTGGTGTTGTTGCTGTATATGATACCACTGCTGCAGGTCATATGAATTCTGCCTTGGATTATTGCTCACAGCAAACATCTCCTCTACTGTCAATTCTGTCTATTTACTATATGAACAACTCTTTATTTCCGTTCCCTCATTCTTTTAAACTCCGCTTTTTCTCGTATTATGAAAATATATTATTCTCCCATAAAATATCCTGTAATTGTTTCAATGATTGCTGCTGCTCCTGCAATGGCTAATAATGCAAGTAACGGCTCCGCAACGATAGGAATCCAATTATATAAAACTAATAAAAAAGCACTAACCCATACACCTGTACACCAATAACAGCTTAATAATTCGCCAATCCACTTTCTTAATCCATTACCTTTTACTTTTGTAAACGTTGATACACTTCCATCCGGCTCCGTAATCTCTAATTCATCAATAAATGGTCTTCGCAAAAAGGCTGTTATTTTATCATATACAATTAAACGAGTGAGCCTAAAAGCAGCTAACGCAAAAATAAAAAATAAAAGCCAGCTTGTAAACAGCATAATTCCACCTTCCCTTATCCTCTTTCGCCTATTTAAAAAAAAAGGTCTTGAGATTGTGACCAAATCTCCTCGACTCCAATATCTTATTAATGTAAATACAAACAAGAAGATAAGGAGTGACATTAATGAGTTGTAACGAAAATAAACACCATGGCTCTTCTCATTGTGTAGTTGACGTTGTAAAATTCATCAATGAATTACAAGATTGTTCTACAACAACATGTGGATCTGGTTGTGAAATCCCATTCTTAGGTGCACATAATACTGCATCAGTAGCAAATACACGCCCTTTTATTTTATACACAAAAACTGGAGAACCTTTTGAAGCATTTGCACCATCAGCAAGCCTTACTAGCTGCCGATCTCCAATTTTCCGTGTGGAAAGCGTAGATGATGATAGCTGTGCTGTGCTACGTGTATTAACTGTAGTATTAGGTGACGGTACTCCGGTACCACCTGGTGACGATCCAATTTGTACGTTTTTAGCTGTACCAAATGCAAGATTAATATCTACAACTACTTGCCTTACTGTTGATTTAAGCTGTTTCTGTGCGATTCAATGCTTACGCGACGTTTCTATCGTAAAGTAAACTAAAAAACTATTGGGGTGGTAGAAGCTTTCTACCACCTTTACATATTTAAAAGCCGGCCATACTAATCGATTGGATATCATCTATAGACAACCTAATATCTCTCATACTATTTTGCGGCATAATAGATACAATGCCATTACGATACGATATGATCGATCCAATATAAGAAACTGTAGCTGTTTTTATTCTGCACCTTACTTTCGGAATGTAATGAGGGCGGTTTAGTAAAAAATGAATTTTTTCATCATTATTCATATCCTTAAATGATTTATTATACGGGACAGTTCTTACTGGTTCTGGTTCTTGCTCTTCTTGTTCTGCATGTTCTTCTTTTTCCTCTTCTTCTATTTTTTCTTCCACTTGCTGCTCTTCTTGTTGTTCTTGCTCTAATACCTCTTCCACAGCACTGCTTACAATATTTTCTTGTCTATTACTTTGCTCTTTTTGATCTTCATTTTCAAAGTTTGTCAGGATAATCCTTTTTATTTTCGGTGCAGCAAGTTCTAAACTTACTTGCGCAATATATAACAACGGTTTTCCAACTGTTGAACTTTTATTTTTATTCTTCACACTCGTCCCTCCCACTTCCATACGTAGCTGAATAAATCGTGTACTATTATAGTTATATTCATCACGTGGTAAGAACTTTCGTTAAAAATCGTTCTTTCTCAGAACAAATAAAGAGGACAATCTCAGCATTTAGAGATTGTCCTTTAAAAATTAATATTATATTTATCCTAGGATATGATACCCTGAATCAACGTGAATGTTTTCTCCTGTTACTCCACGTGCTAAATCACTGAATAGGAATACTGCTGTATCGCCAACTTCTTCTGGAGTTGTTGTACGACGAAGTGGTGCGCGCTCTTCAATTTCTCTTAAGATTGAGTTGAAATCGCCTACACCTTTTGCAGATAACGTACGAATTGGTCCTGCAGAAATAGCGTTGACGCGAATACCATGTTGACCTAAATCGTTCGCTAAATATTTCACGCTCGCTTCTAATGAAGCTTTCGCAACACCCATAACGTTATAATTTTTCACAACGCGCTCGCCGCCAAGGTATGTTAATGTTAAAATATTTCCGCCTTCTGTCATTACTTTCTTCGCTTCTCTTGCTACAGCTGTTAAAGAGAATGCACTAATATTTTGTGCAAGTAAAAATCCATCGCGAGAAGTATCTACAAATTCACCTTTTAAGTCATCGCGATTTGCAAAAGCAATACAATGTGCTACACCGTGAATAGTACCTACTTCTTGTTTAATTGTTTCAAAGCAAGCTGTAAGTTCCTCATCATTCGTTACATCACAAGGTAATACAAGTGATTCTTGTCCTTCTAATGTGTCCGCTAATTCACGAACATTTCTTTCTAAACGTTCTCCTGCATATGTGAATATTAATTTTGCACCTGCATTATGCAAAGAGCGAGCAATTCCCCATGCAATACTTCTTTGGTTCGCAACGCCCATAACAACAAATGTTTTCCCTTGTAATAGTTCCATGATATATCCTCCCAGAAATACTTATACTTGTTATTAGTACCTGATACTATAATTATAGTAACATAAAACCGCTTAAAGGCAAACAAAAAAGTCATTAACAGAAATTTGTTAATGACTTTTGGTTTCTATAAAAAACCGCTCTAATCCTTCTTCCCAAGACGGCATTTGTAAAAAACCATTTAATCGTAGCATGTTATGTTGAAAGATAGAATATTTTGGCCTCGCAGCTGCAGCCCCGAATTCTTCCGTTGAAACAGGTAATACATTCACTTTCATATTTGTATACGAAAATATCTTTTGTGCAAATTCAAACCAAGAGCATGAGCCTCTGTTTGATACGTGGTATGTACCGTATAAAGAAGTATGAATGAGCTTATTAATAACCATATTTAAATCCGCCACATACGTAGGCGAGCCAACTTGATCCGCTACAACAGATATTTCATCTCTTTCTTTTCCTAATCTCATCATCGTTTTCACGAAATTATTTCCATATTTACCATATAGCCACGATGTGCGAACGATAAAATATTTATTATGTAACTCTTTGACGAACTGCTCCCCCGCATACTTAGAGGCTCCATATATATTTATCGGCGCTGGACTATGAAATTCGTCGTATCCATCTGGTCTGGTACCTTGAAATACATAATCAGTACTAATATAAACTAGCTTCGCTCCTACTAATTGTGAAGCAACCGCTACATTTCGAGCTCCAATTGCATTTATTCTATATGCAAGATCCTGTTCTTTCTCCGCATGATCTACTTTCGTATAGGCAGCACAATGAATAATTATATGTGGTTTTATTTCTTGTACCACTTGTTGTATTCGGGATATATTTGTCACATCTAATAACTTTTTATCAAATGGATATATATCATATTCTTCAGAATCTAACTCTTCAAATAGTTGCTTTCCTAATTGACCGTTTGCTCCTGTTATGATAACCCTCTCTTTCATTTAACATGCCCCTTACTGGTCTTTTAGTGGTTTCCACCATTCCTTATTCTTTTCATACCATTTCACCGTCTCTTGTAATCCTTGTTCAAACGTATATTTCGGTTCCCAATCAAATTCATTCTTCATTTTCTCTGCATCAATCGCATAACGACGATCGTGCCCTAAACGATCTGTAACATATTCAATGTCTTTTTTTGTTTTTCCTAAAAGAGTAATAATTTGTTCCACAACTTCTACATTTGTTTTTTCATTATTTCCACCTATATTATATACTTCTCCTACACGTCCCTTATGCAGAACAACGTCAATCGCACTGCAATGATCCGTTACATGTAACCAATCTCTTACATTTAAACCATCACCATATAACGGTAGTTTTTTTCCTTCCAGTGCATTCGTAACCATTAACGGAATTAATTTTTCTGGATACTGGTACGGCCCATAATTGTTAGAACAACGCGTTACTATAACCGGTAATTGATATGTTTTATAGTAAGATAAAGCTATCATGTCCGCGCTCGCCTTACTTGAAGAATATGGACTATTTGGAGCTAACGGCGTTATCTCTGTGAACTTCCCTGTTTTCCCTAAAGAGCCATACACTTCATCCGTTGATACTTGCACAAGTTTTATATGCGAATATTTTTTAACTAGTTCTAATAAAGTGACCGTCCCAATTACATTTGTATCATAAAAAGGAATCGGATTTTCAATACTACGGTCTACATGTGATTCAGCTGCAAAATTTACAATCACTTGTACGTCTCGCTCTTTTATAACGTGTTCTAATAGCTCTCCATTTTGAATTTCTCCTTTTACAAAAGAGTAATTCGGGTGATCTTGAAGAGATTTTACGTTATTTAAATTTCCACTATATGTTAATGCATCGTAATTAATAATTTTATATGTTTCATAACTTTGTAGCATGTAATGAACGAAATTACTTCCAATAAATCCAGCCCCACCTGTTACTAATATATTCATAAACAACGCTCCTACTTAAAAACTATCTTCATATTCCTCTAGTAATGGTAATATCTGATCCTTACCAGACAAGATAGGATCGGTTACTGGCCAAGGAATTGCTAACTCTTTATCTTCCCAAAGTAATCCTGAGTCATGCTCTGCGCTATAATATTCATCTACTTTATACATAACGATAGTATGCGGGACAAGCGTGCAAAATCCATGTGCAAACCCTTTTGGCACTAGTAATTGCCGATGGTTATCTGCACTTAAAATATACCCTTTCCATTGTTTAAATGTTGGTGATTTTTTTCGTAAATCAACGATAACATCATAAATTGCCCCTTGCATAACTTGAATGAGTTTCGTTTGTGCTTTCGGTTTTTTTTGAAAGTGTAGTCCCCGAATCGTTCCTGCCTTAGCCGAATAAGATACGTTATCCTGTATAAACGAATACGTAATCCCTAATGTTTCTAGCACCTGCTTATTATAGCTCTCTGAAAAAAAGCCACGCTCGTCTCCAAATAACCTCGGTTCTAACAATTTCGCATCGGTAAAATTTGTTTCTACAACTTTCATATTCTCACCTATTCTCCGTTAAACTGTTTCCCAAAGTTAATATCCCGCGCTAACGTATTTGCCTTTTGAAGAGAAGCATGAGTTCCCGCATCAGTCCACCAGCCGCTCATTTCATTGTAAGAAAGTACCCCTCGTTTTAAATACCAATTATTTATATCTGTAATTTCAAGTTCTCCCCTTGCGGAAGGTTTTAACTCTTTTATATAAGAAAAGACTTTCGAATCATACAAATAAATTCCCGTAACAGCATAAGAACTTTTCGGCTCTTTCGGCTTTTCTTCAATTTCAACTATTTTTCGGTTTTGAATATGTGCTACGCCAAATCTTTCGGGATCTTCTACAGATTGCAATAGCACTTTCGCACCTTCTTTTTGATTTGTAAACTCTTCAACATACGGAAAAATATCATCTGAAAAAATATTATCCCCTAATATAACTACCATTCGATCATTCCCGACGAAATCTTCACAAAGCCCTAACGCCTGTGCGATCCCGCCCGCTTTATCTTGCACACGATACGTAAAGGACACGCCAAATTCATGACCACTCCCTAAAAAGCTAACAACATCCCCCATATGCTCTTTACCTGTAATAATCATAATATCTGTAATATCGCATTGTTTTAGCTTATATACCGCATGATAAATCATCGGATACCGACCAACAGGAAGTAAATGTTTATTCGTTACTTTCGTTATTGGATATAATCTCGATCCAGTACCACCTGCTAAAATAATTCCTTTCACCCTGCATCTCTCCTTTATGATGGAGATAATATATCTTTGTAATGTTCTACAAACACTTTCCGGTACTTCTCATATGTATCCGCATCAAACTCATCCCCGTTGTAATGAATACACCATAAATTTGCTTGATTTGGGATACCGATTAAATAACCAGCTTTTTGAAACTCTAAAGACTGTGACACATCATAAAAGTGAAACCCTTGAAACAAATCTTCTCGCCACGGAATATCATACTGCGTTGCCATTAATAAACCATCAATTGCCTGAACTGACAAAAATGGTTGATTTCCATAAAAAACCTGATTTAAATTTAATAATTGATAATTCTGTCTTCTATACTCAATCACTTGCCCTACTAAATTTTCCCCTTCCCACCATATCCCATTATTCGGTAAAAACTGAGCCCCAGCGACTCCTATTAAACCAAGCTTTTCATTTTCTTTAAAAAGAGATATAAGTGTATAAAACATATCTCGATTAATAAGATACGTATCTTGATGTATATATACTTTGTATTTCGCTGGATATGAAAGGGCTCGGTTATATGCACTTGCCATACTTTTTGCATCTCGTATCGGAAAAATTTGCACGACATAACCAGGGGGAACAAAAATGTTTCTTATTTGGCTCTCACATTGTTTGAAAAGCTCTTCATTATTTACACAAACAACGACTACTATTGTATGATCTTTCATTTTTGTCCCCCCTTTATTCTTCCTTATTTACATCTGACATATAGTGTTCCACAAATATTTTCCGATGCTTTTCATAGTTCGTCATATTCACATCAAAATGATAATGGATACACCAAGCATCCCGCTGTACAGGTACACCGACTGTATATCCTGCTTTTTTAAATTCAAATGATTGAGATACATCATAAAAGTCAAATCCGTCAAATAAGTCTTCTCGCCACGGAACATCATATTGTGTCGCCATTAATAAACCGTCAATACATTCTACAGGAATAAATGTTTTTGATTCGTGATACGGTTGTTCTAAACTTGCCATATAAAACAAATCATTCATATAACCAATGACCTTTCCTACAATCCCATGCCCTTCGTTCCATACACCAGTTGGAGGAACATATTGCGCTCCAACCATCCCAATCATACCAAGGTGTTCATGTTCCTCAAATAGTTGAAGTAATCCGTATAAAAAGGCTCTATTTATAATAAAAACATCTTGATGTAAATACACTTTATACTTCGCTGGATGCGAAATGGCTTGATTGTATCCACTCGTCATACTTTTCGCATTTCGAATCGGCATAAATTGGACAATATACCCTGGAGGTACTAACAATTGCAATATATGTCGCACGCAGTTTGCATACAATTTCCGATCATTTATACATGTAACAAATAATATTGTTTTGTCTGCACCACTCATAATTGTGATTTTTCAGCTTCAATAATATACTGAAATACAACTGTCTCAGCCATGAAGCCACTTCCAAGACGATATTTTTTACAAATTCCATATAACTCCTCAATGAGCGGCTCATACATTTTATGATCAATATATACACGATCTACTTTACTAATTGAATATCCTGCTTTTAAAAACATTCTTAGCATTTCATTAAATGTAAAGAAACGAATATGCGTTTTATCTAATAAACCATATTCTGTATACGTCCAATTTCCAGCAAGTAAAGGCGCTAATACTGAAATATGAGCAACGTTCGGTATACTAGCTAAAATCACACCATTTTGCTTTATATATGGCTTAACCTTTTCAATCACAGCCCACGGATTAAATAAATGCTCTAATACATCTCCAAATATGACGCAATCAAATTGCCCTTCCTCATAAGGAAGATCCATCGTTTCTATATCACCTAATATCACGTGATCCAATCTCTCTCTTGCCTTTTCTGCCGCCTCTGGAAATGCCTCCACTCCTGACACACGTGTACCATTTTCTTTAATAGCCGCTCCCAATGCACCACTCGAGCAACCAATATCAAGAACCTCTTTCCATTCCTTTTTTATATGCTTTAATAAATTCGGATTCGCTGCATTATAATAATGTTCAGATTTTTCTTCATATAAAGAGCTGTTTTCCCGATTCATTTCACACACTCCTTATGCAATTTGAATTTGAAATATAAATCTCATATGAATTCTATAAAGTGGCACTTTAATCAGTGATTATTTTGTTCCCCCCACTGATTATTAGTTTTCATCAATCGAACGTTTACGAGCAGTAGGACTTCCCACCTAACTTCTTTGCTCCAACCTAATTTTGAGGTGGGAGCTTTACTGCTCACAAATAACGGTATAAAAGGTGTTACCTGTATTGGTTACATGACTGATACTCTAATATATAACCAATCTATTAGAGTTAGAATAACGATAAATCATTTCTAAAAAAACGAAACCTATTACACTTTATATTGTTTATCAAAAACTCCACGAAAATATTTACGGTTATATTCAATTGCAGCATTATTCGGAACATAAGAAGCTGCTAATTCATTGTAATAATACGCTTTATCCTGCTCCCCTAACCTGCTATAACAAATACACATTTGTAAATAGGGTAACCATGTGTAGCTAGCTGGACTATGGAAAGGACTCTCCGTTGCCATTGGTACTTCCGTTGCAAGTTTAAACCAGAATATCGCTTCATTATATTTTTCTTGTTCCATATATATATATCCTATTCTTGTACAATTCTCTCCCCTAGGGACATCATACCGAAACGACTTCACACAAGATTCGATTGCCTTCTCCCACATTCCGAGCTTCGCATAGCAATCTCCTAACTTACCACATGCATAAATTTTTTCTTCATACCATCCTTCGTCTTGATTAAGAAATGTTTCATAAAGAAGAATTGCATCATCATATTTTTGATTATCTGTAGATTCATTTGCGTAATAAAATAAATCCCTCGAACTCAACTCTTCTCCTGCAGCTACAGTGTTTTGAAAAATTTTCAAATTACGATCTGTTACTTTTTTTTCTTTTTTATGTGTAATAGCAACTTTACTACTAAAAGTCTCACCAGCAATAGCTAAATACTCGTGAACCTTTCCAAACCATTGAAATTGTTTTTCACGCTTTACAAGACGATTTCTTTTTGTACAATATAAAGGTTTCCCGTTAGAATCCATCGTAAGATGATAAGGCATCGAAACAGCATCAAATTTAGGATCTAATTCTCTTTTTAAGAGTTTCAATGCTTCTTGAGCATCTTCTAATAATACGTCATCTGCATCTAGCCACAATATATACTCTTGCGTCGCTTTTGAAAAAGAAAAATTTCTTGCTGCCGCAAAATCATCAATCCACTGGAAATCATATATGTTAGAAGTGTATTTCTCTACGATTTCTTTCGTTCGATCGACGGAACCTGTATCAACTACTATAATTTCATCCACAATTTTCTCAACTGTATCTAAACAACGAGCTATTGTCTCCTCCTCATCCCGAACAATCATACATAAACTAATTGTAATCCCTTGCTTGTTCAACATAATCACCCTCTTCCAAATCAATCATATGTTATACATATACTAAACTTTCCATTTTTTTAAATTGTTCAAGCAGTTTAAGATTTCTTTTCAATAATTCAAATGTCCGTGTCATTTTCTTTCGGTTTTGCATCTACTATATAATGAACGCTTTATGGAGGTGAATTTATGTCAAATAATAATTATTCAGATGGATTAAATCCCGATGAATCTTTATCAGCTAGTGCATTTGACCCTAATCTTGTAGGACCAACATTACCACCGATACCGCCGTTTACCCTTCCGACTGGACCTACCGGGCCTACCGGGCCTACTGGACCTACTGGACCTACCGGGCCTACTGGACCATCCGGACTAGGGCTTCCAGCAGGATTGTATGCATTTAACTCCGGTGGGATTTCATTAGATTTTGGAATTAATGATCCAGTACCATTTAATACTGTTGGATCTCAGTTTGGCACAGCAATTTCTCAATTAGATCCTGATACTTTCGTAATTAGTGAAACTGGATTCTATAAAATCACTGTTATCGTATATACTGCGGCAATAAGTCTATTAGGAGGACTTACAATCCAAGTAAATGGGGTATCTGTTCCAGGTACTGGGGCCACTTTAATCTCAGTTGGAGCACCTATCGTTGTTCAAGCAATTACGCAAATTACGACAACTCCATCATTAGTTGAAGTAATTGTTACAGGGCTTGGGCTATCATTAGCTCTTGGTACGAACGCATCCATTATTATTGAAAAAGTTGCTTAATTTTTTACTTAGCAGTAAAACTGATATCAGTTTTACTGCTTTTTCAATTTCAAATTCAATCATGAAACATTCGCTATCTACATAATCATATTGTTGTATGACATTTTGCAGGAGGCACAAATATGGAAAGTAAATCTGCTGTTCAGCTTTATCTCGAATTGCTAAAGAAAACAATTTTATTTGAAATATGGTTAGAATATGAGGCATACTTACCCGCATCTCTACATATTTCGAAAGAACTAGAATTCGAACCAGTTACAGTCCCCCTCCCTTTATTCATTAAACAATATGCCGAAAACCATAACTTAAAAATTGTAAAACCAAATGTTTCAAAAAGTGAACGTCATGATGGAATGGATTGGCCAAGAGCAGCACATAGCATGATCGGTCGAGAACGTATGAACCAATTACAAGAGGCAATGGAAACCGTTGTTCGTGAAAATATAGAAGGAGATTTTATTGAAACAGGTGTATGGCGCGGAGGATCATGCATTTTTATGAATGGTTTTTTACAAGCAAACAACATTACGAATCGTAATGTTTGGGTCGCAGATTCATTTGAAGGTTTGCCAGCACCGAATCTAGAACAATATCCAAAAGATTACGGTGATTATTTACACACATTTGATTACTTGCGCGTCTCTTTAGAACAAGTACAAGAGAATTTTAAAAAATATGATTTACTAAATAATCAAGTAAAATTTTTAAAAGGTTGGTTTAAAGATACTTTACCAACAGCACCAATTGAAAAAATAGCAATTGCACGGCTTGATGGTGATATGTACGAATCCACCATGGATGGTCTCGTGAATTTATATGATAAAGTTTCTAAAGGTGGCTATATAATTATCGATGACTACGGGCTACCGCCATGCGCTGAAGCTGTGACAGACTTTAGAAATCAACGAAATTTAAAAGCCCCTATTACTAAAATTGATGTATTTGGCGTTTATTGGAGAAAAGAATAAAAAAGATTTAATCTATAGGAGATTCCATTTTCACTCATCCTTCTCTCACTTCTAACCCAATAAAGTATTTTTTCGGAATCTCCTTACATATAACAATCGTTTTCCTGTGTTCTCTCACTACAAATTGAAAATTTTATTAATAGAGTTACTGCAAACAACTGGATAAAACAGATACTGTTTACTGCATCTTTTTACACAAGAAAGGGGCATATTCATGAGCGAACTTGACAAAGAAATAACTTTACTCCCCCCTCCTGAACTCGTCCAATATGTAGGTGGCGACTTCAAAAAGGTTGGAAAAGAGTTCCTAAAGCATTTTATTCAAATTGGCGCTTTAAAATCAAACGAAAAAGTATTAGATGTAGGCTGCGGCGTCGGCCGAATGGCTGTACCATTAATGAATTACTTAACTGCTGATGGAGCGTATTATGGATTTGATTTGTTTAAAGATGGGATTACTTGGTGTCAAAATAACATTTCAACTATGCGTAATAATTTTCATTTTGAACATGTTGACATATACAATCAATTCTATAATCCAGAGGGTAAAGAAGATGCCTCTCAATATCGTTTCCCCTATGAGGACGGGACATTCGATTTTATCTTTTTAACTTCTGTATTTACGCATCTTCTCCCAAAAGAATTAGAACATTACGTATCTGAAATTGTACGTGTATTAAAAAAAGATGGGAGATGTTTCATTACATTCTTTCTAATAAATCCTGAATCATCCTATTATTTAAATGCAGGACAAAGTACATTAGGTTTTTATGATCGAATTGAAAATTGCTATGTTGTAAATAAAGATATTCCCAACTTCGCAGTTGCTTATCCTGAGACAGATATTTACAATCTATTGAATAAGTACGGCCTAGAAGTAATCAATAAGCCGCATTATGGTTTATGGTGCGGCAGACATGAATATACAAGTTACCAAGATATTGTTCTTACAAAAAAAAGCTTCTGAAAGGAAGTTATGTATGACGAGTGAAAAGGATCTACCTCTCGTTTCTATCCTTATTCCCACTTATAATCGACCCCATTATTTCAAAATCGCTCTAGAAAGTGCATTGGCACAAACTTATTCAAATATTGAAATCATCATCGGTGATGATAGTACAAATGATGAAACAGAAACTTTAATACACGAACAATACTTACCAAATTATAAAAATATAACATACATTCGAAATCTACCTACTCTAGGACAATTTCACAATGACCTTATGCTCATAGAAAAATCAAATGGTGAGTATATAAATTTTTTAATGGACGATGACGTGTTTTATAAGCATAAAATACAAAAAATGATGGCCTATTTTGAGCAAGATTTCAATAAAAATCTTGCTCTTGTTACTTCTTATCGAGTACGTATTGATGATCATGGAAATCTAATCGGTGATGCCCATCCAACACAAAGGTTATATAGTGAAGACACCCCTTTAAACGGGATATTTTTAGGCAATTGGATGTTAAAGGGCGGGCACAACATTATCGGTGAGCCTACAACTACTTTGTTCCGAAAAGAATTGCTCACTGAGCCTTTTGGCACCCTTAAAGAGCGACAATATTCTTGTAGTGTTGATATGGCCTCATGGATTTCTTTGCTTTCTAAAGGAAATGCAATATACATTTCTGAGCCTTTAAGTCAATTTCGCTACCATGCAGGACAACAAATACACAATAAGCTCCTTCAAGGTTGTGAGGATTTCACACACCTCGTTATAACAGCAAAAGAATATGGCTTTTTACAAAATACTACGGACTATAGAGCAGCTCTATTTAGTGCTTACCAATGGTGTAAAAGTTCCTTAAAATACTATCTTCATCAATTAGATATTTTTCCTGACGCACATGTACGCCTTTCCCATTGTTTGGATATAATTATTAAAGAGTTAAAGAATTGAACTACCCTGCAAAATCAAAAGTGTATGGACTATATGTGAATCATTCGTATAGTTCATACATTCTTTCTCATACTATAAAATCCATTACTATAAAGAGCAGTAGAAAGGAATACCTACATTGAAAGATCCAAATTCTCAATATCAAATAGACTACGTATTACTATTCATTTTATTTGCCATTGGGATTGTTAGTTGTTGTGCTATTGCAAGTGCACAAGCCTCTTTACCGCCATTTTTACAAAACGTCAATTTTGTACTAAAGCAAATCCAATGGTACTTCATTGGATTTATAGCCATTGGTGTTATTATGATTATTGATTTCGATCGTTATCAAAAAATTGCTTGGTATTTGTATAGCTTTGCAATGGTACTACTTATTGGACTAGAACTTCAAGTACCAGGTGCTGTTACAATTAAAGGCGCTACCGCTTGGTACAGGCTCCCAGGTATCGGAAATTTTCAGCCTTCTGAAATTATGAAATTGTTTTTAATTATCGTCATTGGACGAATTATAGCAAATCATAATGAGAAATATTTTTCTCGAACAATGCGTGACGATTTTTTATTACTTGGAAAAATATTTGCGACAAGCTTGCCACCACTACTACTTATTGCAAAAGAACCAGATTTAGGAAACACAATGGTCATTTCAGCGATGCTTGCAGCAATGATACTAGTTTCTGGCATACGATGGCGTTTTATTTTCGGATTAGTTTCAGGTACTTTCGTGGCTGGATCTACATTAATATATATTTTTTTTACTCACACAGATTTCTTTAAAGCACACATTTTAAAAGAATATCAATTAAATCGCTTCTACGGATGGTTAGCACCTTACAAATATGATGCGCAAGGCTATCAATTAAGACAAGCATTCTTAGCGACTGGATCCGGAGAAATGCAAGGAAAAGGGTGGGAAAATGGACAAGTATATTTTCCGGAACCACATACAGATTTTATTTTCACTAATGTCGCTGAACAATTTGGATTTCTAGGCGCAAGTGTCATTATTTCACTTTTTTTCTTACTCATTTTTCGAATGATTCATATCGCTTTAGAAAGTAATGACCCTTTCGGTAGTTACATTTGCGCTGGTACAATCGGAATGTTTACTTTCCAAGTATTCCAAAATATCGGGATGACAATCGGATTACTTCCCATTACAGGGATAACATTACCTCTTATGAGCTACGGAGGAAGTTCACTGCTTACATACATGATTGCGATTGGATTCATTTTAAATGTTCGCTCAAGAACGAAAATCTTTATGTTTAAATGAACAACAGAAAAACGCTATATTTTTATCTCTATCTTTTTTTAGATATACTAATGAAAAATACGATGGAGGTTTAAATATGAAATATGACATTATAGGAGATATTCATGGATGCTTCCAAGAGTTTCAAAATTTAACAGAGAAGCTAGGATATAACTGGAGTAGCGGTCTACCGGTTCACCCTGACCAACGTAAACTTGCATTCGTTGGCGATATTACAGACCGTGGTCCTCATTCATTACGTATGATCGAAATTGTATGGGAACTTGTCATACATAAAAAAGAAGCTTATTACGCTCCTGGAAATCACTGTGATAAACTATATCGATTTTTCCTTGGACGTAATGTAACAATCGCTCACGGACTTGAAACAACTGTTGCTGAATATGAGGCACTTCCTTCTCATAAGCAAAACATTATAAAAGAAAAGTTTATCACTCTTTATGAGCAATCACCGCTCTACCACATACTAGATAAAAAAAGAGTAATCGTATGTCACGCTGGGATTCAGCAAGATTACATAGGAAGACGAGATAAAAAAGTACAAACCTTTGTATTATATGGCGATATTACAGGAGAAAAGCATGCCGATGGCTCACCTGTCCGTCGCGATTGGGCGCAAGAATACAAGGGGCAAGCTTGGATTGTATATGGACATACACCAGTAAAAGAACCTCGATTCGTCAATCAGACAGTCAATATTGATACTGGTGCTGTATTTGGAGGCAAATTAACCGGATTACGTTATCCTGAAATGGAGACTATCTCTGTCCCTTCTTCGTTACCTTTTGTCGCTGAGAAATTCCGTCCAATTTCATAACTACCTTACTTAGCGAGAGATTACTGTATTATTTAGGCAGATTTCATATAAAACTAGGTAAAGTAATTAAAAAAAGATGCAATAAAGTGCATCTTTTTTTAATTACCCTACATATAATGTCGCAGGAGGTGACAGAATGAAGAAAAAATCTTCTAAACAAAAAAGAAAATTTCCCCCTTTATATCTGCCCATGTACGGAATTAACAACTGGTGTAGTATTCGGGCTGCAGCGATAGAAGAGCTGGAAGAACAAGAGTCATCAAAAAAAAGCAAAGTAAAACCAACATATGTCTCTTTAGAAAATGCTGTGATGAGCCGCATAATCGATCGTAAAAAAATAAAGATGCAACAAAAAAATAAACAGCTCTCAAATCAAGATGAACAGGTACTACATTCTAACCAAACAGAAGAAAAGGCGGAAGAAAATATTTCTGCAGCAATAAATAAAAAAGTGGAACCAGAAATTCCAGCTGCTATTATAAACAAAGTAAAAAAAATAAAAGAAGCATTAGCTTCATCGAATGATATACAAACTGAAAAACCACTCATAATTGAGACACCTACACCTGAAAATACAAAAGTTAAAAGGGGCGGCCGATATGCATATGCGGAAGGGCTTCACTCTCATGCGGAGGGCATGGCAGCACATGCGGAAGGCTTATTAACACACGCAAAAGGTTCTTTCTCTCATGCAGAAGGATCAAACTCAAAAGCAACTGGACATAGTTCGCATAGTGAGGGAAGTGAAACGACAGCAGGCGGTGCTTATTCTCATGCGGAGGGTAAACAGACGATTGCTTTAGGCGAAGCAGCACACGCAGAAGGAACCGCAACTATCGCTAACGGATCCTCTTCTCATGCGGAAGGTCATCATACATCAACAGCTCATTTTGCAGGTAGCCATATTATGGGGCGCTTCGGCACTGCAGAAGAAGCTTATTCTTGGTTTATTGCAAATGGTGTAAACGACACCGACCATAATATCGGTGCTAAATGGCTTGCCCATAATGGAGAAATGTACATTGAGGGCGCGTCTTACAATGCAAGCGGAACGGATTTTGCACAAATGTTTGAAACAGAAGACCATAAACCTATTGATATCGGTTATTTCGTTACATTTAGTAGCGAAGAAAAAATTCGGATAGCTACTTCACACGATTCATTCATTTTAGGAATATCTAGTGCAACCCCTGCACTTATAGGAAATAGCGGGGCTTTAAGTTGGCAAAAACGTTATAAAACAGATAACTTTGGAAAACGCCAATATGTATGGACGGAAACAGAAGAAATACAACCTCTTTTAAATACAGAATGGGATCCAGCTTGTAAATATGTAGCCAGAAAAGATCGCGCCGAGTGGCTTCCTGTCGGATTAATTGGGCAAATGTTAGTACGTGATGACGGCACTTGCGAAACGCATGGATATTGTCGTCCAAATGACAATGGCATTGCTACAAAAGCCGAAAGTGGATTTTTCGTTATAAAGCGTACGGGTGAAAACCAAATTTTAATATTATTCCGCTAAGAAAAAAGGGAACAAAATTCTTTATAATATAAGAATTTTGTTCCCTTTTTAAGCATTCCTAAGTAACTCTTGCATATCGCTTGGAATCTTTATAGTGAAAGACATTTCTTTCTCTAAAATAGGATGATAAAACGTCAAAGATTTACTATGAAGTGCTTGCCGTTTCATTTCATCCCTTCTTCCTCCATATAAGTTATCACCGAGTAATGGATGTCCTATATGAGCCATATGCACACGAATTTGATGCGTTCTTCCTGTCTCAAGCTCCAGCGCTACATGTGTCTTATCATATGTACTATCAATTACTTTAAAATGAGTAACTGCCCTTTGTCCATCCTCACAAACCGTTCGCTCAATAATGCTATCAGATTTCCGACCAATTGGTGCATCAATCATTCCTTCTCGTTCTACCATCTCACCATGAACAATTGCTTCATAAGTTCGTTTCACAGCTTTTTGTTGATGCTGCTTCGATAAAAGATGATGCACGAAACGATTTTTTGCAATAAGCATAAGCCCTGAAGTATCACGATCTAACCGTGTTACAATGTGCACTGTACTTGCCAGATGCTGCTTATCATAATGAGATAAAATCGCATTGGCAACACTCCCTGTCGGATGTTCTCTAGACGGAATCGTTGACATGTTCGCCTCTTTATTAATAATAAGAACCGCATCATCTTCATATACAATGCATAAAGGGATATCTTCTGCCATCATCCCTTCACTTCTTTCCTCCACTGGAAAAAAGACACGTAATTCTTCACCAGCGCGCAACTGATGACGAACACTCGCATGTTGACTATTTACTTCAATTGCCCCGCCGTGAAACTTTATATCCGTTAAAGCGGCTTTAGAAATACCTTTCGTTTTCAAAAATTCCCTAACTAAAGTTCCCTCTTCAGCCAGCCCTATATCCCATTTCAATCTAAATCTGTTCAAATATATAACCCTTTCTATTTATCTGCAACAAACGAGTCACGAACTCGTTTCCAGAACGGGAACGGGCGGAAACGAACAAATCGTACTTTCTCGTTTGCGACGCGATACTGGATTGATTTCACATCTTGATGAACCATCGTTAAATGATCCACTGTAATTTGTAAGTTCATTCCTGCAGCCGGCTTTAACACACATGTATGATGCTTCGGCAATACGAGTGGCGATCCTACAGTACGAAACACACGATTGTTAATGGACGCCATTTCTGCAATTTGAATCGCTTCAATAGATGGGTGAATAATTGCTCCGCCAAGCGCTTTATTATACGCAGTACTTCCTGAAGGAGTAGAAATACAAAGGCCGTCCCCGCGGAATGTTTCAAAATATTCTCCGCGTATTTCTACTTCTGTTACTAATGTACCTTCTGCACTTTTTACAGTCGCCTCATTCATCGCTAAATACTGTGACTCTTTACTTCCATTCACATAGCGAATAATAACTTCTAAAAGCGGATATTCCACCACTTGGAATGGTGTTTTTGCAATCGCAATTACTAATTTCTCTACTTCTGTCGGTAACCAATCTGCATAGAAACCTAAATGTCCTGTATGTACACCAACAAATGCTGTTTCATCCAATCGATTATAATAACGATGAAACGCATACAAAAGCGTTCCATCTCCCCCAACAGAAATTACAATATCGGGTTCCTTTTCATCCATTATAAATCCAAAATCTAGCAAGTACTCTTTCATCGTGCTTGCCAGTGTATCTGATGATTGATCTCCCTTTGACATAATTGTAAATTTCATCGCCCAACACCCTTTAGTTTATGATTCGGAATCTTTCGTTTCTTGCTTTCTTGAAAAAGCCTTTTGCGCTTCTTGAATTTCAAGACGAATAGAAGACATTTCTTCATCTAATAAAAACGCCGCTTCAGCTGCACGTTGCAAGCGTATTTTAATATCTTCAGGAAAACGTCCACTATATTTATAATTTAAAGAATGCTCAATTGTTGCCCAAAAGTTCATTGCTAGCGTGCGTATTTGGATTTCTACCAATACTTTTTGTTCACCCTGAATCGTTTGAACAGGAT
Source organism: Bacillus sp. L_1B0_5 (assembly GCF_000836715.1). Classification (NCBI taxonomy): domain Bacteria; kingdom Bacillati; phylum Bacillota; class Bacilli; order Caryophanales; family Bacillaceae; genus Bacillus; species Bacillus sp. L_1B0_5. The sequence continues at coordinate 29,197 of NZ_JXIS01000078.1, forward strand.
AACTAATGACAACATGATAAGAACGATAACCGCTATCTTTCTTTTGCGTGACATAATCACGTTCTTCCACGATTTCAAAGTCATTTCGTTTTCGAAGATATTCTACAACAGGCTTAATCTCATCAACAAATTGACACATCATTCTAAGCCCAGCAATATCCTGCATATCTTCTCTCAATCGGTCTAGCGGTACATTTCTCTTCTCCGCTTTATCAATAATACTTGCAACCGACTTTACCCTTCCTGTTACAAACTCAATTGGAGAATGCTCTGTTAACATTGCAAATTGAGTACGCATTCCTTTTAGTTTCACTTTCAGCTCTGCCACCGCTTGGTGGTAAGGTGCTAAAAATTCTTCCCAATTTCGATTCATTTCAACCACCACCAAAATCAATCCATTTGCTTATAGAAATACTTTTTCTACAGCAGTTACTAGTTCTTCTCCGTAATTTGCATTACCTTCAATATTTTCAACTAAATATTCTACTTCTTCTTTTAATCCTTCTAATTCCATTTCAATGTCATTCACGCGGACGAACATGACCACATCATTATTCATCGCTTCATGCATTGCTTCCCAGCATGTGTGCGGAATACTTACATAAATGAAAGATGATTCGTTTTCTAAGATATATAAAAATGATAAATTGTCTGAGTCTACAAGTACGTGATTACGCGCACTTAACTCCTTTACCTCTATTTCACTATTTTCCGCACAAAAAATAAGAGCATTCTCTCTCTTTTCTACGCTCTTAACTTGGATTTTATTTTGCATGCTCTAACTCCTCCATCTCAACTTCCTGTCTTACTTAACAGTATTATTGTATCATAACATGGACGCAAACAAATAAAACATTGAACCAAATTTATGAAAAAGCGATAATGTGTAAAGAATTATTTTTCAAAAGGAGATCATACAATGACACAAGAAATTGAAATTGAATTCAAAAATATCGTTACAAAAGAAGAATTCGATACATTATGTAAATCGTTTTCTATTGAAGCATTTACGAAACAAGTGAATCACTACTTTGAAACACCTGACTTCTCTTTAAAAGAAGCTGGCTCTGCACTTCGTATTCGTCATAAAGGAGAAACTTATACGTTAACGTTGAAACAACCTGCAGAAATCGGCTTATTAGAAACGCATCAAGTCGTAACAGAAGACGAAGCAAAAATGATGATGGAAACAAACACAATCATTCAAGGAGCAGTAGTAGATCAACTACACAAATTACAAATTCCTGTTTCTGCTTTAACATATATGGGTAGTTTAACAACAGAAAGAGCCGAAACATTATTTAAAGGTGGAACGCTTGTCTTTGATCATAGTTTCTATTACAATCACGATGATTATGAAATTGAATTTGAAGTGCAAGATGAAGAAACAGGAAAAGCTGCATTTATTCATTTATTAACGCAACATAACATACCTGTTCGTCATACAAATAACAAAGTAAAACGCTTTTTCCTTGCCAAACAAAACAAAGCACGCTAAAGTGAAAATTCCACTAGTGAATATGTTTCGCTAGTGGATATACCTCACTAAAAAAATTTACATCCGTAGAATAAGCAAAGAATGTTTGAGAAGGCTGTTTATTTGCCCTCTCGAACATTCCATTGCTACAATAGATATACATTTCATGGAAAAAGGAGTTTATAAAGGATGAGCAAGCAACCGATGACACCATTTGAAGCAATTGGCGGTGAACAATGCATTGCAATATTAGTAGATACATTTTATTCCTATGTCAGTAAACACCCTGACTTATCTCCCATCTTCCCGGAAGATTTAACAGAAACCGCTAGGAAGCAGAAGCAATTTTTAACACAATATTTAGGTGGTCCTAATTTGTACACTGAAGAACATGGTCATCCTATGTTAAGAGCACGCCATCTTCCGTTTGAGATTACTCCAAAACGAGCAGAGGCTTGGCTATCATGTATGGAGCAAGCAATGGACGATACTGGAGTGCATGGTCATATAAGAGAGTTTGTTTTTGAACGTTTAGCATTAACCGCTCAGCATATGGTTAATACTCCAAACGAAACAGGTGAAGTGTAATGGATAAGCAGGAAGCAAAGCATATAAATATGCCATCTCCTTCCGCATGCGAGCATAAGTCTGTAGAAGCATATTTATTTATTGATCCACTTTGTAAAGATTGCTGGGAAATTGAGCCTTTTATTATTAAACTATGGCTTGAATACGGGAAATACTTCTCTATTCGTCATATCGTAACAGGAAAAGTGGATGGAACGAACGCTTCCTCACACAAATGGAATAAACCTGCTAATATTCGATTTGTGTGGGAAAAGACAACAAGTTTACAAGGTTTTTCATGTGATGGAAAGGTACATATGCAAGAAGCATCGTCAACACCATATTTAGTTTCGATGGCAATTAAGGCAGCGGAGTTACAGGGCCGAAAAGCAGGTTCGAAGTTTTTGCGAAAACTCCAAGAATACATTTTCCTTGAAAATGTATCAAACCCTGACTGCGAACTATTACTTGCATGTGCGAAAGATAGCAATATTGATGTAGAAGAATTTAAAAAAGATCTACATTCTGCTAGTGCAAAAAAAGCTTTCCAATGTGACTTGAAATTCACGAATGAGATGCATATTACAGAAATACCCTCCCTCGTCTTTTTTCATGCGAATTCAGATGAAGAAGGTATTAAAATCGCTGGAAATTATTCCTACGATGTATACGTACAATTATTAAAAGAACTTGTAAAATGTGAAATTGAGCCAGAACTATTACCACCTTTAGAAGTGTTACTAGAAGCAACACAATTTATATCTTCAAAAGAAGTAGCATTTATTTATGACTGTTCGCAACAAGAAATTGAGCGCGAACTTAAAAAATTACAACTGAAACGAAAAGTACAAATGATTGAAGTAAAATGCGAACGTTATTGGAAATGGATAGCAAAAGAAAAAGACCTGGTGTAAACACCAGGTCTTTTTCTTTACGGCTTATAAAAATATTAAAGGGGATGGGAGAAATTTTCACGTTCAAACAAAGGGGTATATGTTTGTATGTGAATTCGTTCACGCTTATTATATTACAAGATTCGACGCCAGATGACAACCCCTTTTGTCGAATTTCACACTTTTGTCACATTCTAAACGTTTTCATTTTTGAATAAGCTATAAAAAAGGTCATTTAGGGGGTTTATTTATGAAAAAATCTTATATTGCTCTTCTCTTTCTAGCTGTCATCGTTTCTTTTTTCTTGTACATCCTCTCTCTACTACAAGCTTTTCCTAAAATTATTGCCTTACCTCTTTTATTCGGAATCATCGTGATCACTCTCTCTTATTTCAATCATAAAAAACGATTCAAAGGGTTTTAATTTCAAAAATCAGCCGTAAAACTGTCCTTTCAGTTAGAAAAAACAAAGAAATTCACCTTGTTTTTTCGACAAATATCGACATTTAATCTATTCAACAAAAAAGACGAGGGTACAATCCCTCGTCTTTTTTCATTACTTTTCTTCAAATAATAATGCTTCTAACTCATTTAATTTCTCTTCAAATACTTGTAATGCCTCTTTTACTGGTTCAGGAGATGCCATATCTACTCCTGCTTTTTTCAGCACTTCAATTGGATAATCAGAGCTTCCTGCTTTTAAGAACTCGTTAATATAACGTTCTACTGCTGGTTGTCCTTCTTCTAAAATCTGTTTAGATAGAGCTGTCGCTGCACTAAATCCTGTTGCGTATTGATATACGTAATAGTTGTAGTAGAAGTGCGGAATACGAGACCATTCTAAACCAATCTCTTCGTCGATTACTAAAGCCTCACCGAAATATTTCTTATTTAAGTCGTAGTAGATTTCCGTTAGCATATCTGGCGTAACTGCATGTCCTTCTTGTACTTTCTTATGAATAATATGTTCAAACTCTGCAAACATCGTTTGACGGAATACAGTACCACGGAATCCTTCTAAATAATGATTTAATAAATATAGACGCTCTTTCTTATCTTCTGTCGTTTTTAGTAAATAATCATTTAGAAGCGCTTCATTACAAGTTGATGCCACTTCTGCTACGAAGATGGAATAATCACCATATACGTGCGGTTGTGTTTTTCTTGTATAGTAACTATGCACCGAATGACCAAACTCATGAGCAAGTGTAAATAAATTATTTACATTATCATGCCAGTTCATTAAAATATACGGATTTGTTCCATATGCACCAGATGAATATGCCCCGCTTCGTTTTCCTTTATTCTCATACACATCTACCCAGCGATTTTCATATGCTTCCTTCAAAATATCAACATATTCATCACCAAGTACGTTTAAAGATTTTAATAAAAGGTCTTGCGCTTCTTCGTATTTCACATTCATTTTCACTTCTGGTACAAGTGGTGTATATAAATCATACATATGAAGCTCATCAAGTCCTAATGCACGCTTACGAATATCGATGTAACGGTGTAATAAATGTAAATTGTCATTTACCGTTTCAACGAGTTGATCGTATACTGCTTCCGGAATATTATTATTGCTCAGTGCAGCTTGGCGAGCAGAATCATATTTACGAACACGTGCATTGAAATTATTACGTTTTACTGCTCCGCTTAACGTACTTGCGAATGTGTTTTTAAATTTCCCATACGTTTCATATACAGCTTTAAACGCATCTTCGCGAACACGAGGATCATCACTTTCTAAAAACTGAATGTAACGACCATGTGTAATTTCTATTTCTTCTCCGTCTTCACCTTTAATAGATGGGAATTTTAAATCCGCGTTATTCAACATACCGAATGTATTGCTTGATGAACTCATTACTTCAGATGCTTCCGCTAATAAAGCTTCCTCAGCTTCTGATAATACGTGCGGGCGTTGACGTGTAATTTCTTCTAATGCATGTTCATATACACTTAAATCTCTATTTTCCTTCAAGAATGTTTGCAGTGTATCTTCTGAAATCAATAAAATTTCAGGCACAATATACGCTGTGCTACTAGATACTTGTGAATATAAATTTGTTGCGCGATCATTTAATGCTTGATATACAGAGTTTGTTGTATCTTGATCGTAACGCATATGAGCATATGTATATAGCTTACCTAATCGCATTGAAATTTCATCTTCATATTGCAATGCCTCAAGTAAATTGTCCGCAGAGTCACCAAGTTTCCCTTTAAATTCAGTTAACTTCGGTAATAGCTCTTTAATAGCCTGGAATTCTTTTTCCCATTCTGCATCCGTTTGGAAAATATCTTCTAATCGCCACGTACTTGCTTCTTCAATCTCGTTGCGATCTGGTAATGCTTTCGCTTTGTTTTGTTCAGACATCCTTTAAGCCCTCCTTTAAATATCTCTACTTAAGTACAATTCGTTTTTTTCTTATGTAATTCCTTCACAATCATTCTTTATTATATCCCCTTTTCCTCCTCTCATGTTAAAATTTGCCTCAAATAAAGATAGCGCATGTATTAAGCAAATCTCATCATGTTTCATAATTTCCTCCTCTGTTTTTAACATCACTACACCCCTTATTTTTCGGTACGTATAAGTTCCCACTTTATGCAATACACCTATATAGCATAAAAATGTCATATATTCATTAACTGCCACTTTCCATGTTTGCTGTGAAAAGTACGGAAGTATCCGCCTTTTCGTATACCTTTTTACATAACTACACACGTATTGAAGAGAAATACACTCTCCTACTGCAAGCTCCCCTATACACTTCATATATAGAAAAGCTTGCCATATAAATGGGTTTGTTTGAAAAGCAAATCCAGAAGGAAGTGGAACACCAATTTCAGAAGGAAAGCTCGCTGGGGTACATTTAAATTGATATAAGAGGCGTAATAATGACTTATAATTATAATTCCAAATCGGCAGGGCATTTTGGCGAAAGTATTTCTTTCTCTTCTTCCACTCTTCCCTTAGTATCTCTTTCTCGAAAGGAACCGGAGAAAAAAGCATTTCAAAAGTAGTTTTATCGGTTGGTAAATATACAGTATGCGTGAAAAAGATGTTTGTAGAAAATGGAGTGACAAATGCACATTTCATAAATGATTTTTCTTTCGAACAGAAGAAAATAAGAAATGGTTGAGGATAAGATTGTAAGGAGAAAGCCATAAGTGAGGAGAATTTCATCCAATATGCAGATTGCTTTTTCAATTGATTTCCACCAGCGATCCAAATGACCTGTATACCAGCTTGCCAATACGAATATGTTCTTTTATACAGCTGCTCTATAGCGAGGTTTGCGCATTGGTATTCAATTGCAATTTTTCTGCCCGCCCTCTCTACAAAAACATCTGGTCGTTGCTTAATTTCTGGAAGGTAGTACTCTATATCCACCTGAAAGTTTTGATGTTTGAACCATCTATATAACAATTCTTTACCGTGCATATGATACGTTGATTCCGCTTCATAAAAGGCAAGACATGAATCCACTTTTTTATGAGCAAAATGCCAACTTTTTTGTTTTCCTAATTTCATTTGCACTTCCTTTCCACAAGCTACACAAAAGAATCGTTCCTGTTGGCGCATACGGCGCAAAAGCTCTTCATTACAATTATAGAGTAAATGAATTTTTTCTCCGGTTTCTCTTTTAGCGATAAATATCGTAATCACACCCTTTCAGCTCCTTATATTCTACAATTTGTTACAAATTCCTTTTAAAAAAGAGATGTCCCAATTTCGGACATCTCTTTTTATAATAAAGGTGATAATAACCGATACGTTGATTCAACAATTCGTCTATGAAGACGTCTTTTATGAAAATGATCAACATGAATTTCACTTGATTCTTCTAAGTCATCTTTAAAGTCTTGAACAAGTCTTTTAATGCTATCTGTATCATATAAAAAGGCATTTACTTCAAAATTCAAATGAAAACTTCTCATATCCATATTAGCTGTCCCAATTGAAGCTAAATCAGAATCAACGATGACAATTTTACTATGAAGAAAACCTTTTTCGTATTCATATATCTTTACTCCTGCGTCTAAAAGCTCTGGGAAGTACGATCTCGATGCGTAAAAGACAGTACGCTTATCAGGTTTACTCGGCATTAATAAACGAACATCAATACCAGCAAGTGCAGCAACCTTTAATGCGGATAAAATATCATCATCCGGAATAAAATACGGCGTTGCAATCCAAATAGATTTCCGAGCAGAAGCGATCATTGCGAAATATAAATGCTTAATCGTTTCCCACTTATTATCAGGGCCACCTGCGACTAACTGCACTCCTCCCCAATGATCACCCTCAACTGCTTTTGCTTGTAAATATTCAGGGGCTAGCACAGCCTCTCCAGTCATATAAAACCAATCTTGAAGGAAAATAAGCTGTAAACTTTGAACCGCTTCACCACGTAAATACAAATGCGTGTCTCGCCAGAAGCCAAAATATTTATTTTTCCCTAAATACTCATCACCGATATTTAATCCGCCTACAAACCCTTCGTTCCCATCAATCACAACAATTTTCCTATGATTTCGATAATTAATCTTATCGTTTAAAATCGGAAAGCGCACAGGAAAGAACGGAATCATTTCTACACCTGCATCGTTTAATTCATCAATATACGATTTCGATAACTTAAAACTTCCAACCGCATCATATAAAAAGCGAACAACAACGCCCTCTTTTGATTTTTGTATTAAAATATCTTTAATTTCTGTTCCTAATTTATCATCACGCACAATGTAATATTCCATATGAATGTGATGTTTCGCTCGTTTTAGCCCATCTAAAATAGCCCGAAACGTTTCATCTCCATTTGTTAATGTTCTTGTTTCAGTTTGAAATGAAATATTTAAAGCACCTAATCGATCTGCTAAACGAAATAATAGCTCCTGATGTTTGTGATTGCGCAAAATTCGTTCTTCATGATCTTCATGCCCTTTATATTGTAAAAATGCCTGTTCATCGAGTAATGCCTTCTTTTGAAACATTCTTTTTCTCCGAAAATTTTGTCCAAATAATAAATAAGCAAAGAAGCCAAATACCGGAAAAATACCTAACACAATTAACCATGTAAGTGTTTTAGATGGATGCCGATTTTCTAAGAAAATAACACAACCAATCAAAAATGCAGATACTGTAAACAAAATACTAATAATACCTAAAATCGAAACATCTTTTATCCCAATCACATCTGAATAAAATGCTACATCAATAAACATACGTAACGAAACAAATAATGCGAACAATAGCAGGACAAAGAAGATCAGCTTTAACGTATTTTTCATCTCTTACCTCCTAACTAAGAAAGCTTTCCTATTCTTCATATAAAAAGCCGATTTCATACTACAGAAATCGGCCTACGTTTTAGCAGGAAAATTATTGCGAATCGTTTCAAGCGCATGCTCTTTCACAATTTGTTTCCCATACTCACTTACACGATGAATTGTTAAAGTTGATTCTTCTCCATATTCTAAAATAATACTTAAAATACGATCGATTTCTTCTTCATCATGTAGCACTTCATCGAATTCCACATATACATAATAGCGGTCCTCAAATGAATGCAGCTCATCTTTTATATCTTCAAAGATAAGACGATGACTTAATGAAATGACATCTTCAAAATCATTAAATTTAATTAAAAAGCCAAACGTACCATCTTCATTAAAGTTTGTTCCTGTTTGTTCTTCTACCTCTTCGACTAATTCTTGTTGAAATAATGATTCGATGCCTTCATCTAGAGGAATATCTATAATTTTGTCTACCCCTATCGGTAGTTCCAGCTTTTGTCCATCCTTTGAAAGCTCTGCTTTCGTGACAAGTACTTCAATCCCTTTATCGACTGCTTGCACTTGAATCCATAACGGCCCATCAATAAAGAAATCGTCATGATCACGAGCTTCGTCCATCATCTCCCAAAAGAGCTCTTCACTTCGTTCGCGATCATACCAAATTTCTTCACGATTAAACCCTCTGTCCTCTATATCAATGTACGTAATAAAAAATTTCATCGTATGATCATTAATTCTTTCAATATCCAAAATACAACTCTCCCTTCCTGCTTAGAATTGTTATGAAGGGATTCCCCACTCATATGACAAATCAATAGATTCTTGTACTCTCATTTTATGATAAGATTCTCCAGAAGGGAAATAAAATCGATTTATTTTACAAAAATAGTTATATGCCTACCTTACTCGATCCTCTACATAAATATATTATTATAGCGATTTCTTATTCACAAAAAATTTGGACATACATTTCCACATTCCCCCGTACACTGTAATAAAGTGAAACTTCTATTGGAAGAGATTATTTAACAACAACTTTCTTCATCACATACATATAGTTCGCTTATTAAAACATCATAAATGGAGGCAGACGAATGGACTTAGAGTTTTTAACATCCGTACTAATGATTGTCGGTATCGATGTTGTATTAGGTGGTGACAATGCAATCGTCATCGCACTAGCCAGCCGAAATTTACCTGAATCAAAACGAAATAAAGCTATTTTGATTGGTACTCTTTTAGCAATCGTACTAAGAATTGTCCTTACTATACTAGCTGTCTATTTACTCGACATTCCATTTCTACAATTGATTGGCGGGGTTTTACTTACATTAATTGCGGTCAATTTATTAACTGATGATAACAACGACCTTTCTGCTATTCAAGGAAAAACAACTTTATTCCAAGCTGTGCGGACAATTGTTTTCGCGGATCTCGTTATGGGGTTTGATAATGTTATTGCCATTGCAGGTGCAGCTCACGGGAGATTTTTACTCGTCATAATCGGCTTACTCATTTCTATCCCTATTATTATTTGGGGCAGTAAACTTATTTTAATACTTATGGAACGATTTCCATTCCTCATTTATTGCGGTGCAGCGATTCTTGCCTATACTGCAGGGAAAATGGTTACACATGAAGACAGACTTGCAACCTTTTTTCATAACAACCCAAGTTTCACTGCAAGCCTTCCTTATTTGTTCATTTTCACTATTTTATGCATCGGCTTTATCGTAAAACAAGTTCGATTACGCAATGTGAAACATTAAAAAAAACCTTCTACTATATAATAGGTAGAAGGTTTTCATATTATTATAATTAATTTACAAGACGTTGTGCTTCACGTAATTGGAACGTTCTTACTGTACGTGGTAAGAAACGGCGAATTTCGTCTTCGTTGTAACCAACTTGAAGGCGTTTCTCGTCAATCATAATTGGACGACGTAAAATCCCTGGATAGTCACGAATCATCTTATATAAATCTTGAAGTGGTAAAGATTCTAAGTTTACATTCAATTCTTGGAAAACTTTCGAACGAGTAGAAATAATCTCATCCGTTCCGCTTTCTGTCATACGTAAAATCTCTTTAATTTCCTCAATCGTTAATGGATCTGAGAAAATATTACGTTCTGTATAAGGAATATGATTTTCCTCTAGCCATAATTTCGCCTTTCTACAAGACGTACAGCTTGGAGAACTATATAATGTTACCATACAAAGCTCACTCTCCTTAAAGAGTACAAATTCTGTACTAAATACAGTTTTAATTTCTAACTTCAGCAATTTTTCGCGATAACTTGTCTTATTGAAAAGTACAAAACTCGCATTTCATGTAAGCAACAACTTATAATAAACAACAATTACTTTTAATAAGTAACTTCTATAATCATTATACAATAGATTTTGCAAGAAATATACAGTAAATTTCCTGCTAGTTGAGAAAACTCTTCCGTGTATTCCACTGCTATGTAACATGATTACGCTCACTTCAGCTGTACTTTAACAATAACTTTCAATCCCTTTAATACTCACTTCCCATAGATTTTTCATATAATATATAGTTATTTATCTATAATCTTCCCTATGAAAAAGAGAACGTTTTCTTACTTTTTCTTGATAATTCAATTAAGAAATGTAAGACTATGTAAATGAGAATAAAAAGGAACATCTGTTCTAATCTTAACAAACATTCTCCCTCTTGTCTACACGATTTCTAAAGTAAACTAAAAATTTTTCTGACATTTCTTTCTTTTTCATTTTTTATCTCATACAATAAACATACAGACAGGCAAAGGGGGAGTTTGCAAATGATTGCTTTTTTTATTGATTTTATTACGGTTGCTGCCCTCATCATCGGAATAACAGCATTGATTGGTGTTATTACAAATAGCATCGGCGAAAAGCTCTTTGGTGGAAAAGAAAAAATGAAGTTTGTTAACAAAAGTTTGGATGTACAATCCGGCTGGAATCAAGTTGGCGGAAAAGGCATTTATAAGAAACGCACGTATTAAAAAAAAAGCAGGTAGTTGAACTGCACCCCAATTGTTAGAC
>NZ_JXIS01000079.1:0-36098 GCF_000836715.1 Bacillus sp. L_1B0_5
TTGAGCCTTACGGTTAGCTTCTTCCTGAGCTTTACGTTGAGTCTCTTCTTGAGCCTTACGGTTAGCTTCTTCCTGAGCCTTACTGTCAGCTTCTTCCTTACTCTTTGTGTCTGCTGTATCTTTTTTAGTATCTTGTGAAGTGGCAATTTTGGTGTCTGCCTTTTGTACAGTTTGATTGGAAGTTGATTTTCCATCAATAAATACAATACCTATTAAAAAGAAAGCTAGTGCTAGATATAAATATGAATATACTACTTTCTTTCTGGTTTTAATTTGTATTTTGGGTAATACAAATTGTGGTTTGATTAATCCAATAATTAAAGCCAGTAAGCTTAACGAAAATCCCAAAAAACCAATATTAACAAGGGCAGGGCGGATAGAATTTGGAATAATTGCTTGAAGTATTAAAAATAAAATAAAGATATAAACAATGGAAGCAATAAACATTTTCCATGCGGTTTTAGAACGATAACCAAAAAAATTTCTCCAGTTCATTTAAGATCCTCCTTATCTAAGGTACTAGATTTTGCTTATAAATTATAATGCCGTAATGATTTAATATCGAGATGCAATTCATCACCTCTCATTTAATAAAATTAATGTATTTATGTAACAAATATACATATGTAAGCATATCATTGTCGTTAACAAATTTTCCATTTTTTTATTTTCATTTTGTCTCATTCATTAGCAAATGAAAGGTTAATCATCATTTAAAAGGAAAATTTGGTGTTAAAATATGAATTAATATAAGGTAGTAAGTATTAATTAATCTGTATAAGGAAGTGAGTAAGTATGAAGAGAAAAATATCAGTGGTTGGTGCGGTAATTGTTAATGAAAATAATGAAGTCTTATGTGCATTACGCTCTCCTACAATGACGTTACCGAATTATTGGGAATTTCCAGGTGGTAAGATAAACAAGGGAGAAGAGCCACCAGCTGCATTAATTCGTGAAATTAAAGAAGAGCTTGGATGTACAATTGTTGTAGATGAGAAGGTAGAGGAAGTCGAGTACGAGTATGAAACTATTGTTGTTCATCTTACTACATATAAAGCTAGAATCTTGGCAGGTAAGCCTAAAGCTCTTGAGCATGCAGAGCTAAAATGGATGAGTATTAAAGATTTAAAGCATTTAAAGTGGGCACCTGCTGATATTCCTACCGTAGAAGCACTGTAGGAATATTTTAATGAAATATCCTTGAGAATTATAATTTTATTATGTAATATATAATTATATTGTTAGTTTATTTGATTCCGTTTATTCCCACATCTTATGTGTTGTGGTTGAGTTGTAGAAGCAAGTTTTTTCTTGTTTCAATTTTGAAAGGGCTTCTTTGAGCCGATTAGTGTATATAGCTTATTTGCTATGCACGATTAATCGACTTAAAGGAGCCCTTTTTTGTTTGTTTAAGTGGATGTATAAAGTAGGTTTTAAGCTAAAGAGAAAAATGATTGTTTAGAAGGGATATATAGTGATGAATTGAGACCTATAGCATCTAACAAAAAGAGTTATATGAAATTATAGTAAGTTAAATCTTTTATAGAGATTTCAAAATACCGAAGTAATAAGCGCAGTTAAAGGGGAAGGTCTCAAATTTTTAAAGGGACACAATAATGCATCTATAGAAGAGGAGAATAAAAATTGAAACCAACTAGAGAAAAGTACGTAATTAATGGAGAGTACACAATAGAACGTAAGCTTTTACATAATGAGATTATTGAATCATTTCTAAAAGGTCAATTACAGCAAGAACAGGAACCTGAAGCTATATTACTTGGTGGTGGTTCTGCTGCTGGAAAAAGTTCAATTGGAGAGTTAGTAATTAAGGGGTATAAACTTCAGAAACAAAATATGATTTGGATAGATCCTGATAAGATTAAAGAAAAAATACCAGAGTATCAAGATGCAATGGAATCTGAAGATATTGAGTCAATGAAACAAGCAGCTTTTCTAGTTCATGATGAAAGTAGTGATATTACCATGAAACTATTAAAGATTTGCATGAAAAGAAAACTAAACTTTATGTATGATGGTACAATGAAAAATGAAGTGAAATACATAAAGTTAATTCAACAATTAAGACAAGCGGGTTTCAGCATTAAAGCAATCATTGTGGATGTTCCAATAAAAGTGGCCTTAGAACGATCTAATATGCGTTTTAAAGTAACAGGAAGATTGGTTCCTGAACATATTATTGAACAAAGTCATATGAGAGTAGCTACTACATTTTCTAAAATTAAAGATTTAATAGATTGCTACACTTTATATGATAATACAGGAAAGGAACCAGAAGTTTTTGCTTTTAAAGAATCAAAACGAGTAAAAGAAATTATTGTGGATGAATCTCGAAATAATCAATTTTACGAGAAGTCAGTCCTTGTTTTTTAGGTGATTTATATCGTATAAATTTTTATAAAATAATTAATAGATTTTACCCTGACATTTTATTATATTATTGATATAATAAATACAGGAGGCGATATAAATGGAACTTAAAGACCTTATGAATTATATTGAAGAAAACAAAGAAGAACATTTTCATGATTTAATCGCTAAAAATGAACGGGAAATTGCAAAAAAAGAAGAAGAATAGAAATAAAAAATTTAAAATAGAAGAGTTGACCTTTTGGGTCAACTCTTTTGTTTTTATAAATGGATATAAAGTTGGATTTCTCAATTGTTGAGTAAAAGGAATTGTAGAATTTTTCTGTAGAGAAGGTTGTTTGGTATTGAAAATGAAACAGACAATTTGCTAATCATAGGAGAGTTTTTTAGTATTATATTAAATAGAAAATAGCGTAATGAGTTAACGCTTTAGGAGAGAGTATATGAATCATTTTATTGTTATGCAGGGGCATACATATCAAGAGGAAAAAGGATTAGAAATTATTTGGTCACCTAAAAAGGATAGAGGCGGTAATGTACCACATTCATGGAAAAGAATGATGGATGTAAAAGAGGGGGATCGGATCTTTCATTATGTAAAAGGGAATATTGTAGCAGTTAGTATCGCTGAAGAAGATTGTAAGGAATCGAATAAACCATCGATTATGAAAAGCCATGATCAATGGAATGATGAAGGCTATTTGGTATCTTTAAAATATCATGAGTTAGAAAAACCAATTAATATACGTGAGAAATTTGAAGAAATATCGCACCTGTTGCCAATTAAATATTCACCTTTTCAATCAGATGCAAATGGAAACCAAGGTTATTTATATCCATGTAATGAAGAATTAGCCCTTAAATTAATGGAACTAATTGGTGATTCAAACATTTATAAAATAAATGATGAGCAATTAGAGTTAGCAGTTGATCCGGTAAGAAGGACAGAAAACAACACATTAATTCCGGTTATAGCTGAAACGGAATCCGAAGTAAAAGCAAAAATCCGAATTGGACAGCAAAAATTTAGAGAGGAATTAATGGAGATTTGGAGCGAAAAATGTGCATTATGCGGAATAGATTTACCAGAATTGTTAAGAGCAAGTCATTCTAAGCCATGGAAAGATAGTACAAGTATGGAACGCTTAGATCCGTATAACGGTGTACTACTGTGCTGTAATCATGATGCTCTTTATGATAAAGGATTTATCACATTTGATGGACAGGGACGACTGCATATTTCCTCATTAATAGTGGAAACAGATTATTTGAAATTTGGATTAATACCAAAAGCTAAGATAGGAATTCAACCGGAAAATAAATTATACTTTAAGTGGCATAAGAGGAATATTTTTAAAGTAAAATAGTATAATTTTCAACTTCAAGGACAGGAAGAACATAAGAGAGACGAATTGGGTTATCCAGTAAAGGGGAATGGTACATGTATAACTGTAATCAATGTGGAACAGAAATGATTATGCAATTACAAGATAGATATAGAGAATATTGTCCCAAATGTGAAGAGCTTAAACCAAATAACTTGGTATACTATAATCTATATGAATTACTAGATTATATGGAAGCTAATCACTACATGAGTAAGGAAAATATGCTACATAATTTTTTGAAATGGGAGTTTGATTTAACGAAAGGGAATATATTTAAGTTATATCTAGCCATAGATAAATATGACCAATTCAATGATGAGGATTTTACAAGAAAATTAGAGGACTATATCAAGGGGATTCGATTAAAATTAAATGTTAAATATGAAGATGATTATATCTGGATCAAGGTTAATTAGATGGAATTATAGATATAATGAATTTTGTTTTAAAGAAATAGTAAGTAATTGAGAGGAGATTAATAGTGATGGAAGATTTGCAAAAGGCAGTAATAAAATTTCGAGATGAGAGAAATTGGGGGCAGTTTCATAATGCGAAGGATCTAGCAATTTCCTTAAATTTAGAAGCATCAGAGTTGCTTGAAACTTTTCAATGGAAGTCTAGTGAAGAAGCAACAGAGACGAAAATGCAGGAAATAAAAGAAGAAATGGCCGATGTAATGATCTATTTACTTATGCTAAGTGATAAATTAGATATTGATCTAGAAGAAGTAGTACATGCTAAGTTGGAAAAGAATGCAGAGAAATATCCTGTAGAAAAAGCATTTGGGAGTAATAAAAAATATAACGAACTGTAAAACGAAAATCGTTTTACAGTTTTTTAAAATGGTTATGAGAAAGCAGATGGTTGAGATCATGATTTGGATGTAAGGATTGTATTTCAAAAGTATGAAATCCACACATCCTTAAGTATTCTTAAAATTAAAAAGTAGGGAGTTATTCAAATGCTATCATTTGCAGCAAAATTATCTTCATTTTACATAATTAAAAAGAAGCGAAAAGAGTTTGGGCAAGGATGTATCAGAGATCCTAAAATAGATGGAATACCAGTAGTCTATATTCAACGGGATAAGAAGAATTTATATGTAGGTAAGTCTACAGATATATATGAGCGTTTTGTTGCACATATAAGTGATGAAGCTAAAACATTCAATGAAGTTATTGTAATAAAAAGTGAATTATTTAATGAAAGTTCAATTAAGCATATTGAAACATTGTTAATTGAATATTTATCTGCAGATGATAAATTTAACTTACTGAATAAAGTAAGGGGCCAAAAGATTCATTCTTATAACGGCATTGAAGATGTTCAAAGTATGTTTAAAGAAATTTGGAATGAGTTAATTAAAGAAGGGGTAGCTAGTGAAAATTTAGGTGAGATACATAATAAATTTATTTATAAATATTCACCGTTTAAAGAGTTATCGGCTAATCAAATTGAGGTTTGTAAAGACATTTTTAATACAATGCTTACTACATCAAATAGTCGACATTTGATTACAGGGGACCCGGGTACTGGTAAAACAATTGTATTAACAAACATCTTATATGCGCTTGCTTATGACAGTGAAACTGGTAAAGCGAGAGAGGGATTGAATTATAAGGATATAGCACTTGTTGTTCCACAAAATCACTCATTAAATTTATATAAGAGCTTGATGAACAAACTAGGTCTACAAAGTATTACAGTACTGTCACCTTCACAATTTATTAAGCAGGCAAAAAGTAGGGGCACAAAATATAAATATGTTTTTGTGGACGAAGCACATCGTCTAAAACAATATTTTGGTAAACAAGCACGTGATTTAAAACATTTAGTCACCGATAATGGTTATACAACTGAGTTGGAATTAATAGAAACATTTGCGTATCACTTAACTGTGGTTTATGATCCATACCAAACAATTCGACCAGCAGATATAAATACAGCTGTATTCCAGCAGTTGACAGCGAATTATAAGAGGCATCCCTTACATAAACAATTCCGTTTAAAATCTGGAGATCAATATTTAGCATGGCTTCGTAAATATTTACAAATAGCAAATAATGTTGGAGTGTATGAAGAAGGGTTATTGCGGGGCTATGATTTTAAGGTAATGGACTCTATTACAGAATTGAATGAATCTATGAAAATGTTAAATGAAAAACATGAATTATGTCGTGTAGTCGCGGGTTATTCTTGGAAATGGATTACACAGAAGGACAAAAATCATTATGATATAAAAGATCCTGTTACAGGTGAGACATTCAAATGGAACTCAAAGGTAAAAGGTTGGATTAACTTTGAGAATAGTATAGAGGAAATAGGATGTATACATACTACACAAGGTGCGGATTTAAATTATGTTGGTGTGATTTTAGGAGCTGAAATTGATTGTGGTTACGCAGGTGAAGAAAATGGAGACTATGATTTAAATAAGGCTAAGATTGTAGTGAATCCAAAAGAATATAAAGATCGAAACGGTCTTCCAATTAAGGGAACAGATATAAATAATGAGGAGTTAACATCCTATATTAAACGTATTTATTACGTACTATTATCTCGCGGTATAAATGGATGTTATGTCTATGCAGTAAATCAAAATATGCAAAGATATTTAAAGGAGATAGCAAAAGTAAGTCAATAATTATGAAAAGGGGTTACCTTTAATGCGGTAGTCCCTGCCAATTAGATAGCATTTAATAAGTATTTAAAGAGCCTTACTACACACAAATTGTAGTAAGGCTCTTATTATCTCTATAGAAATAAGGATTAGAAAATAACTTATCCCCTCGGAAGAAAAAAGACTTTATTTTAACTTTCCTATTGATAGGTTAACACGATAATTCCCATATTTTAATAGTCGCCCTAGAAAGTTATCCAATTCTTCATTAGAAGAAAAATGTGTTTTTAATAAATAACATCCTTCACCACTTACACGATGTACTTCAGATATTTCTTCTTCTTTTTGAAAGAAGTTCATAAACTCTTGATGATTAGCTGATGTGACAAACAAAGTAACAAATGCAGTCACTGTTTGTCCTAGTTTGATTCGGTTTATTGCGATTGTATATTGTTCAATAATCCCTAAATCCTCTAATCTCCTAATTCGATTTCCTACAGCCTGCCCAGTCATATGTATTTTTTGCCCTAGTTCTTTCCATTGTATTCTTGAGTTTTCTCCTAACAATTTTAGTATCTCAAAATCTGTTTGATCAATGATATAAACCAATCCTTTCACCGTGAAAGTAGAAACCCAGAAAGTGTTTCGCCAACTTATTCTGCTTATCGATACAATTCACTATACTTAGTTTATCCTCTTACATCGCATTGTTTATTAGTTATATTTACTTATAACACAGAGGACGCAACAAAAAAATACATCTAGATTTAAAGGAGGTTACTAATATGTTATTACAAGATATTTTATCGTTCAATGAACAATTTGTAGAAAATAAGGAATACGCTCTCCGTGAAGCAACAAAAATGCCTAAAAAACGTATGGTTGTTGTTTCTTGCATGGATGCTCGTTTAATTGAGCTACTTCCAAAAGCTTTAGATATACACGATGGGGATGCAAAAGTTATTAGAAATGCAGGTGGTAAGATTGCTTCTCCTTTCGATAGTGTTATGCAAAGTGTTGTAGCATCAGTATATGATCTAAATGCAGATGAAATCTTTCTTATCGGACACCATAGATGTGGTGCAAGCCAAACTAATCCCAAAGGAACACTTCAAAAAATATTAGATCGTGGAGTAGCTTCACCAGAAATTTTAGCAGCAATTGAATATGCTGGTGTTGACCTTGAAAAATGGCTATTTGGATTCGATGATATCTGTGATTCGACTCAAGCTAATGTTGATTTAGTAAGAAATCATCCACTTATTCCAAAAGATGTTCCTGTACATGGTTTAGTTATTGATCCTCACACAGGTAAATTAGATGTAGTAGTTGATGGATATAAAACATTAAATGGTATGAAACAGTAATTATTACTTAAATGAAGGGAAGTTATTAGATATGAATAGACAAGAAGCTACGCAAAAAATTATGGAAGCAAAAATTGCAAAAGGTTTAACATGGGAAGAAATTTCAAAAGTAAGTGAAAACTCTGAGACTTGGGTTGTAACAGCATTATTAGGGCAGGCTACAATGACACGTTCGGAGGCAGAAAAAATCGGTAAACTATTACAATTAGATGAAGAAGTAGTTCAGGCATTAACAGTAGTTCCACTTAGAGGTCAAGTAATGCAAATGCCTCCTACAGACCCAATCTTATATCGATTATATGAAATGATGTTACAATACGCACCAACTCTTAGAGAATTAATCTTAGAAAAAGCCGGTGAAGGTGTAATGAGTGCAATTAACTTCAATCTAGGTGTAGATACACAAGAAGATCCAAAAGGTGGCGATCCTCGTATCGTTATTACACTTAACGGGAAATTCTTACCGTTCCGTACATGGTAATTAATCAAAAATCCATCTATATAATTAAAATGATTTTATAGAGTTACAAAATCCATCCTTTTTAATTTAACTGTATAGAAAGGATGGATTTTTACTATGAGATTCTTTTTTTGGTAAAGGAGAATAATATGAATAAAAAATACTTTAATACAAGCTTTAATATTCTACAGTGGTTTGTTTTTTTATTAGCAAATGCAATTGCATTACCTATCATTATTGGCGGTATATTCCATTTATCAATAGAAGATATTTCAACATTAATGCAGCGCACTTTTTTAGTCGTGGGAGTAAGTTCATTTATACAAGCTTTGTTTGGACATAACTATCCCATTGCGGATGGTCCAGCGGGTTCATGGATAAGTATATTTGTCATACTAGGACAAGTCGCTATGCATCAGGGACAAAGTGCAAAAGACGTGTTGCAACTTTTAGAAGGTGGATTAATTATTGCAGGTATATTACTCTTCGTTCTTGGTATAACAGGGCTTGTTCATCGAATCTTACGTTTATTTACCCCTTTAGTTACAGGAACTTTTCTTTTAACCTTAGCACTTCAGCTTAGTGGTGTGTTACTAAAAGGAATGATGGGATTACAAGGATCTGCAACTCATCCTGACTATCCAACAGCTACTATTGCACTCTTTGTTTTTGCCCTTATTACTTACTTATCAATTAAAGGGAAAGGATGGATGAAAAGTTACGCTGTGTTACTTGGAATCTCATTTGGTTGGCTTTTGTATGCTGTTTTAGGAAAATCATCTCATATGCCTTCACACACACAGCTAGTTAAGTTACCACAGATATTCGCTTGGGGGACACCTAGATTCGATATTGGAATGACCCTAACTGCAACTTTATTTACATTTCTTTTAGTTGCAAATACAATTGCGGCTATTTCAGCTGTAAAACAAGTAGCTCCCTTATCTAAAGAAAATGAAAAGCAGACATTGAACCGTGGTATATGGGTCGGAGGTATATCACATATTATCTCATCGTTATTCTCTACAATTGGAATTGTACCATTACCTGCATCAGCGGGATTTATTCAACTAACAGGACAAAGAAAAGTGAATTTATTCCTTATAGCGAGTCTTATATTAGCAGGAATTTCTTTTGTTCCCTCAATCGTAAGCTTTATATCCTTGCTTCCAGGCCCTATTGCAAATGCTGCACTTTTAGCAACATTTGTCCAAGTAATAGGCATTTCATTTCAATCAATTTTAAGCGAAGAATTAAATCAACGCCGATTAACAATATTAGGAATTACATTATTAATCAGTTTAGGAATAATGTTTCTTCCAGAAAGCGCATTTAGCGGCATTCCTTCTTCCTTACAATATGTTTTAATGAATGGATTACTCGTGGGTACCATGATTGTCATTCTATTGGAACAGTTTTGGAAAGAGTAAAGTATTTATATGCTTTTTTATTTGGGAGAAAATATAGGTTAAAAATCAGCATTTGGAAATATTTTAAAATATCTTGATATAAACCTATGTATTTTGTAATATATAGGTATATTGTTAGTTTATTTGATTCCGTTCATTCCCACACCTTATGTGTTGTGGTTGAGTTGTAGAAGTAAGTTTTGTTCTTACTTTAATTTTGAGAGGGCTTCTTTGAGCCGATTAGTGTATTTAGCTTATTTTGCTATGCACAATTAATCGACTTGAGGAGGCCTTTTTTGTTTGGGTTTAAACAGGTATAAATATATATTTCTGTATAAAAAAACAGATTAAGATAGGAAGTTTATATAGGGGAGAATACATATGAGTAATGATTTGTTTATCAGGGAATTTGGAGGGATATGTAGTTTTTTTACGTTAAATGTATACACGGATACATGAAACTGTGATTTTAAAATAGATACATAATAGATTTACGAATCGCAGCAAAAATAATTATATAGAAGTTTTGTAGACGACATAAATGTACTCATTATAAGAAGGATGAATAGAATTTTACTGTGAATTTTTAAAAAACGTATCAATTGATACGTTTTTTATTGTAATTCTAGTAAATATGAGGTACGATTTGAAAGGGGAAAGAATTTTAATGCATATTAGCTTTCAAAATAGGGAGACAAAAAAGCACACTAATTTTACAATCGGGGAGATTGAGCAGTACATATTAGAGTTTAAAAAATTAATTAAAAATAATCGATTTACGGTTTCTCGAAATGAAAAAAGGAAAGAGAATAGTGAATTTTTAGAGGCTAATAAGATTAACGCTAGTAAAGTGAAAGAGATTCTTCTTAATATAGGAGTACGTGATTTTTGTTATGCAGTTGATAATAAAAATCCAAATTTTGCTCATGAAAAATTGTATATCTTTTGTCCACAATATGAGTTAGATAATTGGGGACAAAAGAAGTCGGTAGATATATATATTAAGATGAATCTAATTGAAAATAAGGACAGGAACAAATACATGATAGTTGTTTCTTTCCATAAAAGGAATAAACCAGTCACTTATCTTTTTAGGTAAAGATAAGTGACTAATGGTTTTAAAATGAGGGAGGATTTTTATGTTGGTTTTATGTGAGTTTTGTCGAGATATGGTAAAGTATTCTACTAAAGATGTTCAAAAAGTGACAGTCATTAGAGGGAAGCAATATTATTACGTAGGTAAAGAAGCAAATTGCGAGGAGTGTAAATCTGAAATATTTGTTCCTAACATTCATGATTATAATTTAGAACAATTAGATCATGCCTATAGACAACGGGAACAGTTAGTTACTATTTCTGAAATAAGAGAGGTTTTAGAAAAATATAAGATTGGAAAACGTCCATTGTCTTTACTTTTAGGTTGGGGAGAAGTTACCCTAACAAGGTATGTAAATGGAGATATTCCGACAAAGCAGTACTCGGATATATTGAAAAGATTAGGTAGAGATCAATGTTTTATGCTAGATATTTTGGAAAGAAATAAAGATTTAATTACTCAAAAAGCATATAGAGTCTCTAAAGGAGCAATCGCAAAGCTACAGGAAAATGATGATATTCCTTCTACGCAGACTACGAAAATCGAGGAAGTTGCTAACTATTTGCTATATAAAAATGATGATATTACTCCTTTAGCCCTTCAAAAGCTTTTATACTATGCGCAAGGATTTTGTAGGGTGTTTACTGGAACATATTTATTTGAAGATGATTGTGAAGTAGGAAGTCACGGCCCGATATATCGAGTTATTTTTGATAAATACAAAGGATATCAGTACGACAATCTTGAAGTTAATTATGATAGTACAACTCAGTTAACTCAAATAGAAAAGCAACTATTAGATTGTGTAGTTGATACTTTAGGCTGTTATAGTGGGAAGACTTTAAAGAAAATGATTCTATTTGACTTACCATGGGCAGTAGCTGATCTAGAATTAGAAGATAATAATTCTGGTAAACCTATCATGGAAAAAGAGGAGATAGATAATTGTTTTAATACAATGAAACAGGCATATAATTTAGTTGCTATTACTGATATTAAACAATATTGCATAAGAGTATTTGACAATATAAATAATTAAATAGTGTAACTATATCATTTTTAATATGATTGATATATACATTTTATTTACTGTTAATCAGACCTCTGTAAAGGTATTAAAAGATAGTACTAATTACAGAATATTAGGAGTGCAGAATATAAACACTTTTAACACGATGTAAATGTGCATATTAAATAAAGAGTAAAGTGAATTGATACATTATATGGTAAAATGATATATGTGAATACGCCTTATGAAGTAAATTTTATGCTTTGGACCTTTAGCTCAGCTGGTTAGAGCAAACGGCTCATAACCGTTCGGTCGTAGGTTCGAGTCCTACAAGGTCCACTTATAAACAAGGAGAAAGCACTCATTTGAGTGCTTTCTCCTTGTTTATAATAAATAAAGGGGATTGTGACATGAAAATAATTGATTTAGAGACAGAAAGAAAAAAGAAGGGGAAATTAATGGTAACTATTCCAATTATAGAACTAATATATGGAGAAAAAGGGGAAATTGAATTTAAAGTAGTGGGAAAAAAAGTTGTTCCACAATCCATGTTAGAGAATTAAACTATTTTCAATTCCTATAGGCTGTAAGGTCGTTAGGTGGGAGATTTCTAAGTACGGAAACCTCGTGGATTTTGATTGATTATGCTATCCCTGTAGTTCCTAAGGCTAAGAGATGAGTTTTCTCCGTTAGTATGGGAGAAAAAGGAGAAAGGAAAGCACATAGCTATTGCGGTTTTAGATACGGGTTGCTTATATGGTATTCGGGGATGCCTTACGTAAGGATATTTTAAAGGCTATATTTAATGTCAATGTTAAAACATCTTCTTTAGACGTAGAGGTGATAACGGAGCTAGTGTTATCAGGAAAAGCTCATGAAATTGTTAAGCAGAAGAAATTTTTAGCGGAGTCTGCAAACGAAATTTATTCAGGATATTTTTCTTCCAACAAGCCTGTAGGGCATCCTTTTAGTTTTTACCGTTAGCTACCTATTCAAAATCATTATGATGCATTTTAATTAGAAACAGATTTGGAGAGGCACGGCATTCGGGTTTTTCATTCCGAGCGCTTTATTACCGCACAAACCATGCCTAATCAGTATTTACGAGTTGTTCTATCCTCTACAAACTCATTAGAAGAGTTGAAAATAGGGCTAGAAATACTAAAACCATATCTCGGCTAGTTTAA
Source organism: Bacillus sp. L_1B0_5 (assembly GCF_000836715.1). NCBI lineage: Bacteria > Bacillati > Bacillota > Bacilli > Caryophanales > Bacillaceae > Bacillus > Bacillus sp. L_1B0_5. The sequence continues at coordinate 12,925 of NZ_JXIS01000079.1, forward strand.
AAAGAATGCAGCAGACATTTACTTAAAATAAAGGAAAATGCTATTTAACAGTAAAAATGTAGTAAAAACTCTTCTATAGGAAAGAAGCGTTTTTTTGTGAGTCTATAGCGTTCTGGGGAGAATTAGTATTTTTATTATTAAAAACAATAAATAAATATATATAAATATAATGTATTTGTGTTATTATGATTACGTTGGAAAATAAAGTATATTTTCATTCGTAATCATAATTAGGAGAAGAAGGGGAAATAGCATGAAAATGAAAAAAATGATTTTAACAGGTGTAGTACTTGCAGCAACAACTTTAACATCTTTATCAAATGTACAGGCAGATACAACATTTAAAGATGTTCCAGCAAATCACTGGTCTACAAAAGCAATTTATGATTTAACAAATCGTAAAGTAGTGCAAGGGTACGGAAATAATATCTTTGGCTTTGGTGACAATGTAACTCGTGGGCAAGTTGCTCGAATGATTTATATGTACCTAAAACCAGCAGATGCAGATGCTAGCTTCAAAAATCCGTTTACTGATATTAAAGGACATTTGTTTGAAAAAGAAATCTTAGCACTTGCTAAAGCAGGATTTGTAAATGGATTTGGTGATGGAAAGTATGGTCCAGATGATATTTTAACTCGTGAACAAATGGCACAAGCACTTACAAATGCTTTTAAATTTAAGGCAACGAAAACAACAAAATTTGCAGATGTTGATAAAAATTCTTGGTCTTACGGTGCAATTAGTGCATTAGAGGAAAATGGGGTTACAATTGGTACTGGAGGTAATATGTATTCTCCAAAAATGTTTGTAACACGTGAAGCGTATAGTCAGTTCTTATATAACTCTATTAATGCAGTTGAAAAAGAAACAAAACCAGAGCCAAAACCAGAGCCAAAGCCAGAGACAAAACCAGGGGTAACGCCAATAGGTATTCCCAATGCGTTAGTGACAGATGATTTTTTCTTTGATAGATATTCAATTGAAATTTCATCTGTAAGAGAGCGATCTATTTCTAAACAAGGTCAAAATCTTGTTACTGAAGTAAATAAGAAATATAATGCGAATTTCAGATATAGATATGTAGCATCAGAAATTGATCTATATACTCCTAATTTACCAAGAATGATTGACTCTCATGGTTCATTTTCGTTTGTTGGGAAGGATGAAGATAACTTCTATTTCATGTTTGTCGTTGACAAATCAACTGTTGAGCTAGCGAAAAACTGGATGCATATGATAAATCCGAATTTCACTCTTGATAAAGAGATTGATAGATTAGTAAATCCAAATCCAGAATTAAAAAAAGAAATTGATAGTTTTGTAAAAAATGATAAGGATTATATCAATCGTTTTGAAAAAGATAATCATAGCGTAGAATTAAATGTAAGTCCTCTACAGTGGGTAAAACCTGGGGAGTCTGTAGTTACTCTACATCCAGATTACTATGTATTAGGAATTTCTGTACAAGGAAAGTAATATTTAAGTAGTGTATTGATTTTCGTACAGTGACGGATAGACAATATTAGGGCTTATTGATTTTTTGAAAAAGACCTACTGTTATTGAAGTGCACCCCAATTGTTAGACACATAATTAACAATTGGAGGTGTATTTTTTTATTTGCTTTAACTGTATAGATTTTTTAAACAATAGATACTATTTCATTTCTTCTGATTTAACGATGGAGCACTCTTTTTTCCTCGTCAGCGTTTGAACCAACAATTAAAACATCTTAATTCCTTTAGCAAGGCTTGTAAAATTCCAAAAGTTCAACAGGAATATTATTTTTGTATGCTATACATGCTTTTGTATCACCACGCTGAATGGTCTTTTGGTCAATTAACAAAAGCGCAGCAAACGTATTTGCTTCTATCTCTAATTTATCAACGGAAAAGAATGTATTCTTACGCAGAAAAGGTGTATTTGCATGAGTGTGTAGAACCGCGTGTCCTAATTCATGAGCACAAACAGTTCTCTGCATAGATGGAGATAAATTAGTATTAATAACAATGAAACGATTTCTTTTTTCATATTTATAAAAACCATTTATTTCTTCATGTAAATCCCATGTTAGTACATGTATTTTTAAGTAATCTGCAAGCTCATAGGGGTTTTTCGTGTTGTATTTGGTGCAAAGTTGTTGGACTAGATCTCTAATGACGAATTTCAATATTTTCCCTCCTAAGCTTGCATCAGTTATCGTCTGGATTACGATATTTCTTAGGCACGTATTTTTTATTGATTACTTTTGTTTGTTTTACAATGTACTCCATTGCATCTAATAATGACTCTACCGCTTCTTGACTCATAGGTTCACCAGAGAACATTAAGCCATCTTCCCCTTGTAGATCTTTCTTTATTTCTTCCATTCTTTTTGCTATATCTTTCTCATCTTTTGGCGTTACTTGTTCGTTTGGTTCGCCTGTAACAGATCGACCAAGTAAATAGTCAGCTGAAACTGAAAAGCAATCAGCTAATTTAGTTAAAACATCATGTGGAGGGAACCTCTCTTCTGATTCGTAGTAACCTATCATTCTTTGGGATACGCCGATTTTTTCTGCCAGTTGTTTTTGAGTTAAATTCTCTTTTTTTCGTAAGGATTTTATTCTAAGTCCTATCACATTGTTCACCTCTCTAATTGAACTAATTGTTCTCTTTGAATTCATTTTAGCACAAAAAGTTCTTTTATGCATTGACAAAGAACAATTAGTTCTTTAATCTGTATTTAGAACTAATTGTTCTTATGGAGGTAGGATAATGGGAAATAAAATGTACGATCCGAAAAAAAACTTATATAAAGAAATTGCTAGCTATTGCGGAGTAACTGAACGTTATATTCGAATGATTGATCAAAAAGAAAGAACGCCATCAATGGAGACAGCTAGGAAGATTGCAAAGTTTTTTGATAAGAGTGTAGATAATATTTTTTTTAGTAATAAATCGAACTTTAAGTTCTTTTTAAGCGCACTCTGGTTTGAAAATAATGAAAAGTAGATTTTGTTAGGTGGAAGCTAAAAGTAGTGAGTACGGACCTTCTAAATTTTAATAATAATGGAGGGAGTGGATTAGAGATCGTAATAAATGCACAAGGTTTGTTGATGACATATAGGTATTGCAAAAGAATTTATTGATTTTGACAGAATGAGAGAACTGTGAATGGACAGTTAAAGAATGTAATAAGTAGGTAAACAAAGGTTTTAAAATATGAGAGGTAGATACTATGGGGATTTTCCGAGTAAAAAAAGATAATAATTATTCCGTTATTAATAATACCGGTTTAAAGGATAAAAGACTTTCTTGGAAGGCGAAAGGGATATTAGCTTACATACTCACACTTCCAGATGATTGGGTGTTTTATAGAGAGGAATTATCGAAACATGCAAAAGACGGTATAAATAGCTTAAGAGCTGGAATGCAGGAATTAAAAGAATACGGATATATTAAAAGATTTCCTGTTAGAGATGAAAAAAACAAAATTGTTAGGTGGGAGACAATTATTTACGAAATCCCAGTGGATGATTATCCACCAGTGGAAAACCCACCTGCTGGAAAACCTGTTGCTGGTAACCTACCGGTGGAAAATCACAAGCTACTAAATATTAATATACAAAGTACGAAAGAACTAAATACTGATATACAAAATATAAATCATCGTCATGATAATAAACAAAAATTAATCTCACAAAGGTTAATAAATGATGATTTTAAAATAAGTCATCAAGTTTTAATGAAGAATAGAATTTCATTAAGTGAAATAGCGATTAGAGAGCTTGGTGTATTTTGTGAATCATTAGGTAGTGAACTAATTGGGGAAGCAGTAAATAGATCAATTGATGAAAATGTACCAAAGTGGAGATATGTACGTGGGATTCTTAAAAAATGGGAAACCAAAAAGGTAAAAACACTCAAGGATGTAGCTATGCTAGATGCACAGTTTGATCTTGGTAAGAATAAAAAACAATTTGGGTTAGGGAATACCAATCGAAATGAAATGGTACCAGAATGGTTACATGAAAAAGAAGATGTTCCAGAAGAGCAGCCTATAAAAAATAATGAGTTAACTATTGAAGAAGAGCGTGAGAGATTAAAAACTTTATTAAAAAAATATAAATTATAATTAATATTTATAAATTTTATTAAATTGATAATAAAGGTTAGCTTATCTTTAGTGACAAAAATAAAAGCAGGATTTAAATAAAGAAAAGTAGGGGGATTATTATATGTTTGACTGGCTCAAAGATTATCAGAAACTAGAAGAAGAAATTGCATATTTAGAATATAACTTAGACAAATCAAAAGCAGAATTAAAGCGCTGGACTAGTGGGGACTTGCAAAATGTACGATTAACTGCTGAATCGGAGGGGGCGAAAGTAGAGGATCGGATTGAAGTTATTGAATATGAATTAGGACATAAGATGAATGAAGTATTTGATTTAAAGATTTTAATTAATAAGTTTACAGGTTTAGATCATCAAATACTCAAAATGAAGTATGTTGATGGAATGACTCTAGAACAAATAGCGTTTGAATTACATTATAGTACAGGCTATATTCGTCGCAAACATGCTGAAATAAAAAAGATTGTCAAGTTTATAGATGGGTTTTAATGTTACCTTTTTGTAGGGTACATGCAGTGTACAGAAAGTATTGAAAAAGTGATTTATAGTAGTAATATAAGATTTCGACGAAAGGGCAACTATTTTTATGGTTGCTCTTTTTGTTGTGAAAGAAGGTGAGCAACATGAAGTAATTTTAAACAAATTTTTCATTTAAATGTTAGATGTACTTAGTAGATTAAGAGTTCTATAAAAAATAATAGGAAAATAAGGAGAGATTTAGTAATGAGTATATTAGCTGCTTCAGTTAAAACAAAGAATCTGCCACAACAAGTGTTACGTTGGCAATCAATGGTAGAAAGTGAATGTTCAGCACAAGGTGTGTCTGAATTAGTTCCCTACGTACTTGGGATTATTATGGTGGAGAGTGGAGGAAACTCTGAAACAACACCTGATATTATGCAGTCCAGTGAATCACAAGGTTGGGCGATGAATACAATTAAAAATCCAAAAGATTCAATTTATTATGGAGTAAAGCATCTAAAAGGAGCTTTTGATGATGCAAAGAAAAATGGTATTACAGATTTAAGTGCTATTGTTCAATCATATAATTTTGGACGAGCTTACCTTCGTTGGTTAGCTTCTAATAATAAACAGCATTCATTACCGGTGGCAGACTTGTATTCTAAAACAGTTGTTGCTCCATCACTTGGAAATACGACTGGTGTTATGGTGAAATATAGTCAACCTATTGCTGTTGCATATAATGGTGGCTATCGATATAAAAATGGAGGGAATTTCTTCTACTCTGAAATTGTTAAACAATATGTAGATTTTGATGAAGCTGGTAATAACAATAAACCAATACAACCGGTGGGCTTGGGGATTGCTGTAAATAAATATCCGAATAACGGTGGTATTAATCTATATAGCCAACCACAAGGTGGACATTTTACGAGAGTAATTTATGATAAAACACCGTACCTTATTATAGATGCAGCATGGTTTGAAAATCCTATGATTTGTCTCGGAAACGAGGCATGGGCTGCTCTGGAACATTTCGATGTGCAATGGTTCAGTGCTTATTCAAAATATCCACCAGGTGGCGGTATTAACACGTATGATGGTCCTAACGGAAATTATACAGGTTTTGTAGATGGGTCTGTTCCATATAGACTTTTAGGACGAAAAGATGGTTACCTGGGTATTGGAAATAATGCATGGGTAAAAGAAGAACATTTTGATGTTAGATAATAACGGGGAGCTTTTTGTTCGGTTAATCTTAAGATTTGAAAAGCTAAAATACATCCAAAAAATAATAAATATAGACAGTGAACGAAGGTGCTCATTCAAGCACCTTTTTTATATTGTGTAAAAATAGAAAGGAAGACTAATATGGCAAAATTTATTTATCCTACAGATACAACAAGAGTAACAAGTGGTTTTAGAGGTAGTAGACCAGATCATCATGGGGTAGACCTTGCTGAAGCGGGCTATCATCCGATTTATGCAGCGGCTAGCGGTCAAGTTAGTCGTTCTTATTTTTCATCTAGTTATGGTGAATGTATTATGATTGTGCATACAATTGATGGAATTACATGGGAAACTGTATACGCACATATGCGTAGTGGTTCTCGAACAGTAAAAGAAGGTGATTATGTTTCACAAGGACAAACTATTGGAGTTATGGGAAACACGGGGGATTCTAGTGGCCAACACTTACATTTTGAATTGCATAAAGGACGTTGGAATGCGAGTAAAAGTAATGCTGTGAATCCGTTAGATCACTTGGGTAAAGATGGTGGTGGTAACAATACTGATAAACCAATTCAACCAGTAGGTCTGGGGATTGCTGTAAATAAATATCCAAATAATGGTGGTATTAATCTATATAGCCAACCACAAGGTGGACATTTTACGAGAGTAATTTATGATAAAACACCGTACCTTATCATAGATGCAGCATGGTTTGAAAATCCTATGATTTGTCTCGGAAACGAGGCATGGGCTGCTCTGGAACATTTCGATGTGCAATGGTTCAGTGCTTATTCAAAATATCCACCAGGTGGCGGTATTAATACGTATGATGGTCCTAACGGAAATTATACAGGTTTTGTAGATGGGTCTGTTCCGTATAGACTTTTAGGACGAAAAGATGGTTACCTGGGTATTGGAAATAATGCATGGGTAAAAGAAGAACATTTTGATGTAAAGTAGTATCTCGAAATCCATGAATATTAAATTAGATAAACAAAAAGCATTATATGATGATTTATCTCTGTAAACCGGTGGGCGAAGAGTAGAGAGAAATTAATGGAAGAGCAAGAGCAACTGATAAACAGTTGCTCTTTTTCTTTTTTAGCAGGTGAAGACAAGGAATTTATTAGAGATAATGCTGGCCGTATGGAGATTAGGTTACTAGATGTACTAAATAATGCAGTGAGAATTTTAAGTAATAAAAACGAGAGAATAAAAAGGAGATGTTCAGTAATGGAGATTAGAAAAAAATTAGTGGATTCAAGTAAATATGCTATAAAATGTCCCAATGCAATGAAGCCAGAATTCATCACAGTACATAATACGTACAATGATGCATCAGCTGAAAATGAAATTTCTTATATGATTGGAAATAATAATGCAGTTTCGTTCCATGTTGCGGTAGATGACAAAGAAGCAGTACAAGGTATTCCGTTTGATCGTAATGCTTGGCATGCTGGTGATGGTAACGGAAATGGTAATCGTAAATCCATCGGAGTGGAAATTTGCTATTCTTTAAGCGGTGGGGATAGATATTACAAGGCGGAAGATAATGCAGCAATTGTTATAGCTCAGTTAATGAAACAATTTAACATTCCAATTAGTAATGTACGTACACATAAATCGTGGAGTGGGAAACATTGTCCACACCGTATGCTTGACGAGGGAAGATTGGATCAATTCATTGAGAAGGTAAATAAAGCATTTAACAACAACAATAATAATAAACCAATTCAACCAGTAGGTCTGGGGATTGCTGTAAATAAATATCCGAATAATGGAGGGATTAATTTATATAACCAACCGCAAGGAGGATATTTTACGAGGGTAATTTATGATAAAACACCGTATCTTATTATAGATGCAGCGTGGTATGAAAATCCTATGATTTGTCTCGGAAACGAGGCATGGGCTGCTCTGGAACATTTCGATGTACAATGGTTCAGTGCTTATTCAAAATATCCACCAGGTGGCGGTATTAACACGTATGATGGTCCTAACGGAAATTATACAGGCTTTGTAGACGGGTCTGTTCCATATAGAATTTTGGCACGAAAAGATGGTTATTTGGCGATTGGAAATAATGCATGGGTAAAAGAAGAACATTTTGATGTGAGATAAGGTTAAAGAATTAGAGTCACTCGTATGAGTGGCTATTTAATTTTTGGATTGGAGTATGATTGGAAATAGAAAATGTCAGTAGTGTTCTATACTAAGTTGTTTTTATGTATTGATTCAAGAATAAAAGGAGTAGTTTAGTGCGTAATTTGTTTATGTTGAATTAAATAAGAAGTAGGAAAGAGGTGGTAAAATGGATAGTTTACAAGAGGTGAAGGGTGATGTTCAGGAAATAAGGCAAGATATTAAGGAAATACGATTAGAGATTAGAAGTTTAGAAATGCGGACGACAGGTAATGAAAAGGACATTATTAATATTAATAAGCAATTAGACAAAATCAGTGCTAATACAACTTGGATCCTACGCCTTATTATTGGTGGACTAATTGGAGCTGCTCTTACCTTCTTTTTGAAAGGAGGAGGTATGTAATGATTGAAATTACAGCAATGATTGGGGTTGTTGTAGGGATTTCACAAATTGCAAAAACAACTGGACTGCAAACAAAATATATTCCGTTATTTAATTTAACACTTGGCATTACGCTAGGTGTTTTATTTTTGTCTCAAGATATTAAAATGAATCTATTTCAAGGAATGATTAACGGATTATCAGCTAGTGGATTATTTGACCATACAAAAATTATAAAAAGGGATGCCGATAGAAAATGAAAAAGAAATACAAGCATATTTTATCCATAGTTGTTGCTATTATTTTAGTATTATCAATTGAAACAAATGTACTTGCTGATAGAATTCTATTTATTCCTGATTTACCAAAACAACCATACCGTTATGGTGTTGGAGCTTATGAAGGTGTTGTGGCACATTCTACGGCTACCCCAGAGGCACCAGCAATTAATATTCAAAAATATGAGTCTCGTACATGGCGTTCAGCGTTTGTTCACTACGCAGTGGATTGGGATGAAAAGGTTCAAATTGCATCTACAAATCATCAGGCATGGGGAGCAGGTCCAGCAGCAAATGCTAGATTTGTTCATGTTGAATTGTGTGAGACAAGTGATCCATTGAAATTTAAACGTTCATATGAAAAATATATAGAATTAATTGCGGAAATCTTGCGAGAACGAAATATTCATCCCTCTAAAGGATTATGGACACATAGGGATATTACTTATAAATTAGGTGGAACAGACCATGAAGATCCACTGGCTTATCTTCGTAGTCATGGCGTATCTGAGGCTAAGTTCCGAGCAGATGTGTTAAAGGTTTATAATGGGAGCACGGTTACAGTGGATACCAAATTACAAAAACCAAATGAAATATCTGGTACAGTAGAGTCGAATGGTATTGCATATATTGAAGGATACAATGTAAATCTCCGCTCTGGACCATCAACAGAAAATAGTGTTATTCGTAAGCTACAAAAAGGTGAGACTTATAAAGTATGGGGTAAATTAGGAAATTGGTTACATCTTGGTGATAACCAATGGATTTATTATGATTCTTCATATATACGTTACCAAGGAAATGAACCTGCTACAGTAATTGGTAAAAGGGTTATTTCAAAAGTAAATAATTTACGTTTCTATGATTCTCCATCTTGGCAGGATAAAGATGTTGCTGGTACTGTAGAAATAGGTTTAGGATTTATTATTGATGCAAAGGTAATTGTAAATAATTCACCACAATATAGAGTGCACAATAGTAAAGGTAAAACATATTATGTAACAGCAAACGAAGCCTATGTGTATGTGAAGTGAAAGAGAGGATCTGCTCTACTATGGGGAGATCCTCTTTTTTTTATTTATCTGTAGTATTTTAACTATCGACGCTCTTGTTGGTAGCAAAAAAGGTATAAAAAGCATTACAGCAGCAGTTGAGGAATTCACTGCGGATAAAAAAATATAGGAAATCAAAAAGAAGTAAAGCAAGGAGCCGAAACAAGTGATTATAAACATTTAGACAAGCAGCATTATGCATGGGTAATGGATAATTATTTAAAGGACATATCTGATGTGGCGACCCGATTTAGAATTTTAGAGGCTGATGCAGAAATTAAGGGTACTATAAACAAATCGTGGGTTTCAGAAGTAGGCGATGTTTTCTATAAAATGTCTTATCTCATCTCAAGTGTACGATATGTAGAACCCCCAACAGAATTAAAGGGTCTACATTCATCTATTTTAAAGGCGATGGATAACTTGCAATTTGTTATAGACAACTATGGAGATGCTGCGAGCCAAACAGATTTAGCGAAATTAGACAAATGTTTAAAATCGTTAAGAATTGCTAGGGATACAATAGACGAGGCGCGTAGTGAATTATCCACTTACGAATAATTATCATAAAAAACCAATTAGTATTACATAACATCCTCAAAAGTATATATGAAGTTTAACGTTTTCTTTGCGGTTAAGGAAACAGTAATCTCAAAGGTTTCAATTCTAATGCTTGGTACATGAAAGAGGATAACAAGCAAGGAATGGAAGGCGAAATATCAAAGCTGTTGAGTTCATGGACAAGGCTGGCATGAAGAAAGCGATATTTTACAAGAAAATGAGGGAATACGAGGAAATAAAATCATTAAAATTATATAAATAGATTTTATAGTTTTAGTATTTGACAATGTAATCACAGTCATTAGAGAGGATATAGTAGTCTGTGTAGGAACTAAACCAAAACTTACGTTAAGTATTAGCGTGATTTGGTTCTATTGCTATACAAAGGATATCATCACCATACTGAATAAAGTGAACAAAATATAAATTTGATTCATAAGTAAGAGGAAGGCACCTTAGGGTGTCTTTTCTTTTGTCCATTACACCCATTGTTTACACATTGATTTTTTATGTTCATTTGATATAATTATTACTACAGTAGTATTACAGTAATACCTTGGGTATATAATAAAAGAAGAGATGCTCTATACATCTCTTCTGGTAACTGTTGCCGTAAGGCGGGTAGTTACTAAATAAAGTTATTTTCTTTTTCTAGAACTTCCCTTTTGCTTCCGACGGCGTAGGGAGGTTCTTTTACGTTTTTTGCTAATATTATTCACCAGTTTGTTTCCATAACCGGTAACAAGAATTGTCAAAAATACTTTCAACAAATCCTGTAGCAAAGAAAGTAAATATTCCATCATAGGAGTCACCTCCTTTCCCTCTACATAAAAAAAGAGAAAGGACAGCAACCAACCACCCTACGTCATACAGTTAAATCTATTCTATCATACTAGTACAATCTCACCAATATAAACAAGACCATCATTATTAATAGTCCTTTTAGGTAGATGTAGAACAATTAATTACAACATATTTATAGCGTTATTAATATATAATAGTTTCGCCTTATGACCTTTATCATAAACTATTACATAGTATATATTTTTTGTACCACGCTTTGTTAATGTATTTAACCTTCGTAGGTGTTGAAGGTTTAGAACTATCCTTTAGTATAGTCATATCATTAGAACATCCTGTGGTATTTAGACAGAATGTAACTAATAAACATGATAGTAATAATTTATTCACATAATCACTTCTAATTCTTTATTAGTTAACTTTTTTTCATGAAATACGTTCTTTACTAATTTTACATTATACTAAAGTTCAGATAATATTCTTTTACTCATAAATTGTTACATTTGATCTAGGAAACTCTGTTAATATTGAACTACCCCCACTTTCATTTCTAAACGAAGTGAAAGTGGGGGTAGTTCAAAAGATCATGTAAATTGAAATTAATGTAAATATTATGCATTTTTGTAAAAGACATTCATTGACACTTGTGTATATAAGTAACTATACTCGTTACATCAAATTGAATGCGTATTAATACGATTTCATTCTTATTACAAACATCTAAATATAAAAATAGAAAATCTCAATTTGATAAATACAATGGTAGAGGTGTTTATTTTAATGAAGCACAAATTAATTGCAACAGGTATCCTTGCAGGAGCTATATTATCCTATTCTTCAAATATTTTAGCAGATACTCATAAATTCCCTGATGTTCCTACATGGGCTGATAAATCTGTTAATTATTTAGTGGATAAACAGGTATTGAATGGTTATCCAGATGGAACTTTTGGCTCAAATGACTCATTAGACAGAGCTTCGGCTACAAAAATTATGACAAAAGTTTTAGGGATACAAATTGATCCTAATGCAAAACCATCTTTTACAGATTCACAAAACCACTGGGCTACTCCTTATATTGCTGCTGCTGAAAAAGCTGGTATTGTTAAAGGGGAAGGTAATGGAATCTTCAATCCATCCGGAAAAGTAACTCGCGCTGCTATGGCTACGATGCTAGTAAATGCATATAAACTACAAAGCACACAAAATCATAATGATCAGGTTAGATTTGAAGATCTAAAAGGGCATTGGGGAGAAAAATATGCCAATATTTTAATAGATTTAAAAATCTCTAATGGTACCGAGAATGGTTGGCAACCAAATAGATTTATAACACGTGCTGAAGCTGCTCAACTTACTGCAAAAACAGATATGTTACAACAAAATTTAAACGATGAAAAAGAGGTTATTACTGCTACCTCATATGAAGATTTAAATTTAACAGTGGCTTCGAAAATTACAGCTCAAGAGATTGATAGTTTTATTGCAAAATATCATTCGGATAGTCCTTTAGTTGGCCATGGGCAAGATTTTATCAATGCGCAAAATCAATATGGCGTGAGTGCTCATTATTTAGCAGCGCATGCGATTTTAGAATCTGGATACGGAAAATCAGAAATCGCATATCAAAAACATAATCTATTCGGTCTACGTGCATATGATGGAGATCCGTTTAAATATGCGAAATATTTACCAAGCTACGGCGATAGCATTGCTTATAATGCTAATTATGTACGAGAAAGATATTTAGAAGAAAGTGGAATGTATTATAACGGGCCAACATTAACTGGCATGAACGTGAAATATGCATCAGATAAAGGCTGGGCTACAAAAATTGCGGGTATTATGGAACGTATTAAACCGTTTCATGTAGAAGACTATACATATGCAAAAAAATTACCAAAGAATCCTGAAACATTAGATGTCGACGCGTTATCTAATGAAATTCCATATAAAATGTATGCAGACGGTTCAAGGTCAAATGTTGTATCATCAGCTGCTTACTACCAGGTACCTTATCCATTTAATTTAAAAATTAAAAGTAGACCAGATGTAGCTGTCGAGGAGAATAAAGTTGGTACAGTAACTCCTGGAACAACCATCTTTATTTATCGTGAAGATCCAAATGGATGGGTAGAATTCTCTTTTGAAGCTAATGGAGAAAAATATTGGACATTAAAAAATAAATTAAGTATGTAATTAAAAAGATCTATTTCACTAGTTTTAATCTCATATAATTGAGAGACAAGTTTTTTACTTTCTTAAAATAAAGTTATGTATACAAGAAAAGTTAGAGAATTATTTTCTCTAACTTTTCTTCGCTAGTATTTGAAATTAAAAAGATGGTGGAGTTACTCCAAATATAACAGTGACTTTGTTTAAAGAAGTGTTTTCCCACTTATGCTTTGCATAAGGTGGGATTTTAACACTATCACCTGTATTGAGAAGTAAAACCTCATCATTTAGATATAGTTTTACTTGTCCTTCCATAATAAAAGCTATTTCTTCCCCTTTATGTGCCACAGGCTCCATAGATGAAGCAGTTTGAGGTAACAGATTCATTAAAGCTAATTCTAGTGCTCCATCTAAATTAGGAGATAATAGCTCATACGAAACATTGCCGCTTTCAGGAAAAGTTATTTTTTTCCTTTGATTAGCTCTTACAACTAATTCATCTGTATTGGTATCCTCTAAGAAAAAATTAAACAATGGAATATTTAATCCTACAGAAATTAATTTTAGTGTTTGTAATGAAGGATTTGTGATTCCTTTTTCAATCTGACTTAACATGGAAGGTGTTATATCAGCTAACTCTGCTAAACGCTTACTGGTTAATCCGGCATCTTTTCTAAATGCCATAATTTTGTGACCAACATTAATATCGTTCATATATGTAATCCCCTTTAAATAAGTAAAAAAAATTAAATAATTGTTAATTTTATTTACTTATACTTAATATATTGTTAATATATACTTAATTATAATAAATTATGATTAAGTTTAAAACATCATATGTACATATGGCAGCAGCTGCGAAAAAGATTTACTTAGAAACAAAGGGGCTACTATTTTTGAATATACAGCGGGCTATAGTAAAGCAGTAGAAGAAGGAAGAATACAAGTTAATAAGAATCAAATGTGCTATTTGATTGACGATGAAAAATCAAAGCATTTATTTTAAGGTTATGCAGTAGCTGCTACTCGTCTGAATAATTGATATACAAATAAAAGTTGATGAATCGCATCCTCTATTTGTATATCTACCTTGTGGAGTAGGATTTGGTGGTGTTTCGTTCGGTTTAAAAATTATTGTACGGGATCATGGACATGTAATTTTTGCTGGGCCTACCATTTTCCGTATATGCTAATAGGTATGATGACCGGATTATATGATGGGATTTCCATACAAGATTTTTAATGAAAAGGATTCTAATAAGTAAAGGACAACTTAAGAGTAGACTTCAATGCTGTATTGTAAAATTTTTAAGGAAGTGAAAATAGTATGAAATCAGCTTTAAATAGTATTATGATCTCCTCGATTCTTGCAGTAGGAGGGATCCTTTCGCTTTTGTTTAATTTAATGGGGGATCAAGATTGGATCTGGAATTGGGTAGGGTTATTACTGGCATATCTATCTTTGGGCATTTTAATAGGTTTATATAATAAAACTGTGGATCACAAAACATTTCCTAAAATACTAAAAAGAACTTTGTTTATTTCCTTTAATGCTATTATATTAGGGATAATAATAGGGGTAACATACCAACTATTAGGAAAGTGGAATCTTACTATAATGATGTATTATTGGTTGATAATTTTATTATTACATTTAATTACTATAATAACATTAGTCATCCTAGTATTCGAAAACCGTAATAGTAAAAATTACAGCTTACTATATAGTTTTATTATACTTTTAAACATTGTCCTTACCTTAGGACCAGTATTATTTCCAGTAGTTCTAACTATTATAGGAAATGCCATGAACGCTAGTGCAGGGCACTAATTTTCACCTATATAGATTATTAAAATGATTAGTCCAAAATTGTGATTGGTTAAGTTAAAAAACTTAATAAGCTAATAGGATAATAAAACTAAACGAAATAAAGTGGAATGATTTGATAGAAAGAAGATTATAATATGAAAATTAAGCTTAAGAAAAAGAGAATTATAAGTGTATTGTTGGCTATTACATTAGTAGCAATAGGGTATTACATGTTTCAATCTATTACGAATCCTAAGCTGGTAAATGCGGAAGAGGCAAATAGTGTTCAACAAGTGAGCAGTCTACCTAAAAATGAATTGAAAAAATCGATACCTAATCGTTTTGATGGTAAAGAAAGAAAAGTTGTATATTTAACTTTTGATGATGGACCAGGAAAATATACAGCTAATCTATTAGATGTATTAAAGAAAAATGATGTGAAAGCAACATTCTTTTTAATTGGCGATAACGTGAAAAGGTTCCCAGATTTAGTGAAACGAGAGCATGTAGAAAACCATTATGTGGGCATGCATAGTATGACACATGATTTTAAAAAGCTGTACACCAATCAGGAATATGTTAAGGAAATGAAAGAAGATCAATCTTTAATTAGAAATGTTATTGGAAACACACCGAAATTAACACGTCCACCATATGGATCAATGCCTGGCTTAAATGAATCACTTCGAAATGAAGTGGTCGGAAATGATTTGAAAGTATGGGATTGGACAATTGATTCTTTAGATTGGAAATACAATAAATTACCTGTGGATGTAGCGGCCGCAAAAATTGTTCAAAATGTCTTAGCAGGTGCGACGTCTTCAAAGGAAATTGTTTTAATGCACGATATTCATCCACAATCTGTCGCAGCCGTTCCAGCAATAATAAAAGGATTAAAAGAAAAAGGGTATGAATTTGAAGCTTATGATGAGAATAATCATTTTCCAATAAACTTCTGGCATGATAATCGTATATAAAGAGATGTATTAGTTAAAAGAAAATCAGAATGGAATAAGCAAATCATATAGGGTTTAAATATTTGTAAGAGCGTGTTTAGGTAGATGAAACACGCTCTTTTTACTGGGCTATTTTTTATTTATATTAGGAGGAATGAAAAACTATATTTAAACGACTATTAGTATTACTTATTGGCGCTCTATTATTATTCGGTTTAGCTGCTTGTGAAAGTGTTAAATCCGTGACAAGTAATGTCACAGTTGGTAAGGTAATTGAAGAATTTAAAGCTGCAGGATTAGAAGCGGAAAATCCTAGTGATCTACTAGAAAAAGAATTTGGAAATACTAGAAAAGAAGCAAAGCGCATTCTTACTCCGGCATTAGGTGAAGATAGCGGCGGTAGAATATTTGAGTTTAAAAACAAAGAAGATCTTGAAAAAGCTAAGAAATACTATGACGATTTAGGTAATGGTAATCAAATGCTACTCTCTCATACTTACGCAAAAGGTAATTTTCTTATACAAATGAATGGTGAAATGGAAGATGCCCAATTTAATAAATATAAAGAAGTTATGGATAAAGTAATTAAGTAAATTAAAGAATCCGCTTTCATTTCTCTGAAACCATGTTAGAATTATCTTTGGATGGGAGTCCAATACATATTATTAAAATTAAAGTGGTTATTAAGTCGGAGAAAGGCACCTTAAGGTGCCTTTTCTCTTTGTTAACGTTTGTAAACACCAGTCCAAGTACCATATCCATCTTGATTCGGATAAGCTTCTTTTAAATAATATGTTTTGTTACATTTAATCATTGTCGCAGGCATTGAACCTTTTGTTTTGAAATTCATTTGCCATGCTGTTGGTGGAGTTTTGCTGCAATCAACCTGGCTTGCATCAGTGTAGGCAAAAGCGCTTCCTGTTCCACCTAATACAATACCTGCTGCTAAAGCTCCAACTACTAATTTCTTAAACATAAAAATTCCCCCTCAAATATTTTTTGTAACTTTCACAATAACCTTACCACGTTTTACAAATAATGTTAGTTCTTTAAACTTGATAAAATAATATTAGAATATTAAGAAATTAAAACATTGAATAACTTTATTTGTAACGCGTTCTAAAATCAGAACGTGATTATGCTTATTAACAATGATATTATTTCGTTATTCACCACAATCATGTAGCTTAATTAAAAAAATGAAACCTGTTAGAGTTTATTTAGTATGCAGATTGTTAGAAAGCTGATATCAACTCTTTTAGAAAACAGAAAAAATCTAGTTGACGGACTCTTACTTAATCTTAGCCTGATAGCGATGGGGTGCCACCCTATGCCCATCAAGCTAACATTTTGAAGTACGCCCTAAACAAAATTTTTATTCATTCTTTTTTTCCTTATAATTCGATCTTGTAATCGCTGTTGTTCTTTTATCAGTCATTCCTACATAAGCGTTGGATATATTGCAGGTTTGTCCAGACTGAAAAGAGCTTATTAAACCATCCATTATTCGCATTCTTCTTCATATATTTGTACCACAATTATTTTTTTGTTGTTAAAACTAGTTTTTAAGAAGCATATGCTTTAGCAACTGCAGAAATTCTGTATCACTTTTATCATCTTTTATATAATCCTGTTCGTAGTTAAAAATCATTCGTACTAACATAAAAGCTGTAAGCGGTAATGGGACCTTATGCAAAGCTCCTTGCTGATAACCTTTTTCAAGTAAATTACTTATCATGTTAATTGCTTCTTCTTCAGATTGTTTAAAACAAGTTGTAATTTCAGGTGAATGGTACTCTTTATATTCTTGAAAGAGTGTAGAAACAAATGGATCTTGATGATATTCTAGGCTGATATAATGAAGAATTTTTTGTATTCGAAGTAAAACATCTTTTTCTTCTTTATATAAATTAAATAATTGTGAGCGCTTAAGCTGAATATGACGCATATAGCAGTCGCATAATATTTCAGTTTTATCTGTATAGTAATAATAAATAGTACCTTTACCAACTTTAGCTGTCTTTGCAATTTCATCAACTGTTGTGTTACGGACACCACGCGTAGAGAACAGTATTGTGGCAGATTGAATGATTTTCATCTTTTTATTTTCTTTTTCTAATTTGATCATTGTCTACACCCTATCCTTGAAATATTTAGCGAAGTTTTCTGTCTTTACATTCTGTATCAGTTCATTTGTGATTTTGTAACACTTAATAGAAAGTCTTTTATTTGCTTCTTATAGAATAACATACACCATTCTTATTTCTAGTATATAACTATAATAGAATGCAACTTTATAACCTAGGGATAAAGTTGAAAGTTTGAGGTAATAATTTTTATAATCGGACGATGAGAATTCAAGTGAAAGGGGACAGTGATTTCTTTCTTGAGTGAATTATTTGATTTTTTATTTAATTCATTTTATTATATAGACATGACTAAAAGATGTTTTTAGTCGGATTTTTTTACGGAAAACCGACTGATATTGGATTTTAGTCGGTTTCTATACTATTTGAGAGAAGGTAGACACTATGTGTGGAATTGCAGGGTGGATAGACTGGTCTAAAGACCTGTCTCATGAACAAGAAACGTTAAAAAAAATGACAGATGCTATCATTCACCGAGGACCTGACGCAGAGGGGCATTGGTTTTCAAAACGAGCGGCATTAGGTCATCGACGTCTCATCGTCATTGATCCTGAAGGTGGCCTTCAACCTATGCTCTATAAAGATGGAAATGATACAATTGGCCTTACGTTCAATGGAGAGATTTATAATTATCAGGAATTACGTAAAGAACTTGAGGAGAAAGGTCATGAATTTCAGACCAAGTCGGATACAGAGGTATTACTACATGCTTACTTAGAATGGCAAGAAGATTGTGTTCAACACTTAAATGGGATTTTCGCTTTTGGTATTTGGGATGAAAGATTTGGGAAATTGATGCTTGGTCGTGACCATCTAGGCGTGAAGCCTTTATTTTTCGCTCAAAGGGGAAGCGCAATTCTCTTTGGTTCAGAGTTAAAAGTTTTACTTTCGCATCCACTTGTAGATGCTGAGGTAGATAAAGAAGGACTTTCTGAAATATTCTGCCTTGGACCAACACGTACTCCTGGTCATGCTATTTTCAAGGATATACATGAAGTGCGTGCTGGCCATTATATGACGTTTACCTCTAATGGCTCGACTACGACACAGTATTGGAAACTTGAAAGTAAAAAACATGTTGATGATATTGATACAACAGTCGAGACAATCCGCTCCATTTTACAAGATACGGTTAAACGTCAGTTAATTGCTGATAAACCAGTGGTATCTATGCTTTCCGGAGGTTTAGATTCCAGTGGTTTAACAGGTTTAGCAGGAAATGAATTTGGGAATAAAGGGGAACGTCTTCATACATATTCCCTGAATTTCATCAATGATGAAAAAGACTTTGAGCAAGACTTCCTTCGTTTTGATCGTGATGAACCTTGGGTGAAACGTGTGGCTGAATATGTAGGAACAAAGCATCATTCTATAGAGTTAGGATCAGATAGTTTAATAGAGTATTTATTAACTCCAATGCGAGCGCGTGATCTACCTGGAGTTGGAGAACTAGAAACGTCTCTTTATTTGCTATTTAAGGAAATGAAGAAAGACGCAACAGTTGCCCTTTCAGGCGAATCCGCAGATGAAGTATTCTCAGGGTATCCATGGTTCCATCAAGAGAAGTTTCTAGATGCAGAGATATTCCCTTGGAGTGTTAATTTATGGTATAGTACAGAAATTCTATCAGAGGATTTTAAAGCGAAGATTAGCCCTGAAAAATATCAAAAACAAAAATTTGAAGATGCAGTTGCTGAGGTTCCCTTTTTAGAAGGTGAAAGTGATCTGCAAATGAAGCAACGTCAAATGTCTTACATGTTTATTACACGTTTCTTGCCATTTATGCTGGAACGAAAAGATCGCACAAGTATGATGAATGGCTTTGAAGTAAGAGTTCCATTTTGCGATTACCGGCTTGTAGAATACTTATGGAATGTCCCATTCGAAATGAAAAGCATAGACAATATTGAAAAAGGTATTTTACGTCGAGCTTTTGAAAATGTACTTCCTGAAGATGTACGTTATCGCAAAAAAAGTGCATATCCAAGCACAAAGGATGCCTCTTATCTACAAGGTATTAGTGATTGGATGTTACATGTGTTGAACAATCCTGAATCACCTATTTTGCCATTAATTAATGTAGAAAGAGTTCGTGCTATTGCAGAAGGAAAAGACGAAGTAATTTCAGGTAATGATGCACGAGGTATAATAGATTATTTACTTCAAGTTAATAGTTGGCTTCAGGAATATAATATTAAATTAGTATGGTAGATGTAATTTTCAAATAAAGAGAATAGCTGAAACATCAATGACTTAAGTGAACCGCACCTCAAATGTATTAGATAGTTATCTAATACTTGGAGATGCGGTTTTATTATTTTGGGGTAACTAGTTCTATTAGTATAATAGCGATGTGTTAGTTCTAAAAACTCAAGAAAGCTTTAGAATACTATTATAGTTGGTCAAGAACATGAACTAGACATCTAATTATTTCAGAGGATTTCTCGATTTGCTCTGGATCAAAATCTGAAAGGTTCGCATTAAGAATATGTTTTAGTTTTTTCTCTCTTTCTAAGTGACAATTTAAACCACTAGGCGTAAGTTGGACATTGACAACTCTCCGGTCGTTATTTGAACGAACACGCTTAACGTAACCAGCCTGTTGTAATCCATTGATTAATTGAGTAATACCAGCGGCGGTAGTTTCTGCTCGATCAGCTAATTCTTTGACTGACAATTCGCCTTCTTCAGCTAATACTTTAAGGGTTCGAGCATGGACCATTGAAACTGCCCCTAATGTACGAGTAGCTCGCCCTCTTAAACGTCCATCGGCTGCAGTCAGACTATATATAGCCTGACTAAGTTCGTCTATCGCAGTTAACTTATTTGAAGAATTTTTCATAACATCACCATTTTCCCATTAACTAAGTACTTAATTATATGGAGTTAACATTAACATATGAAAAAGAGTAGAGTCAAATTAAGTAGAGACTGGCTATTCATTTTCCAAGCAATATTATATATGCTCACCTTAAATCATCAATAAAATAATAAGACGACGTGGTTTGTAGTCTTGACAAAAGTACATATTATACTTCATTATTTTGATTAAGTACTTAATTATTAAGTACTTAATCAAAAACGTAAAGGATGATTATTATGACTCAACGTTCACAATCTCAAGGATGGGCTTTAGATATAGCCCTTGCACTTGGTGGGTTTGATGCTTTGCATCCTGAAGCAAAGGCAACTATGGAACAGTTAGGACACGATCACACTGATTTTGATAAAGTTTTTTCTCAAGTAAAGAGTGGAGCAATGATACCAAAAGCATGGGCGACGGTTGCTTCTCAGGCTCAAGAACGTGCAAAACATTATGAACAAAAAGGATTCACTGTTACTGCTCGTGATCTATATCAGCGAGCTGCTGTTATGTGGGGACGTGCACAATATTCATATTTTAATGATGATCCACGAAAATTGGCATTTCGAGAACGTTGTAACGAATGTGTGGCAGCTATTTCATCACTTGGAGGAGGAACAGTACAACGTATAGTACTAGAGTTTGAAGGCAAACAGATATATGCACTACTTCATTTGCCCTCAGGTGAAGTTCAGAATGCACCAGCAGTAATATTAGGTCCAGGTATGGATATGATTAAGGAAGACTATATACAAATTGCACAACGTTATTATACGTCTCGTGGTATTGTAGCTCTATCAATTGAAGGACCGGGTCAAGGTGAATCTGTATCTGAAGGTCTAAAAGTTGATTTGACTAATTACGAACGCGCCGTTAGTTGTTATATCGATTTCCTATCAAAACGACCTGAGGTTGATTCAAAGCGTATTGGATTTTTTGGTATCAGTATGAGCGGCTATTGGGGGATGCGAGCTGCTGCGAGTGATAATCGTATAAAGGCTATAGCAACTTTTGAAGGTGTATATGGTGAATTTGATACCATCTTTAACAGAGCGCAGCCGAGTTTCAAAGCAAATTTTATGTACATGTCTGGTTACACGGATGAAGTTGCTTTTGAAAACGAGTTGAGTAGCCAGATGAACCTGTGGAAATTGGCGCCAAAGATTACTTGTCCAGTCTTCATGGGAATAGGAGAATTTGATGAACTTACCCGTTTGGAAGAAGCATTAAGTCTTTATGAGTTTGTAGAAGCACCAAAGGAGATATGCGTCTATGAGAATGAATTTCACCCGCTTGGTGGAGTAGCTGCAGAAATTTTTCGTTTTGGTGCAGAGTGGGTGGAACTTGCACTTGAAGGAAACTTTAAAGCTAACCATGATGAGCGTTATTACATGCATCGTGATGGGGGTGTTACTGAAGGGACAGCTTTTCCAACTTATTGGCTTGGTGCCCAGCCGGCGGAAATTAAAGCACGCAAAAAGTGTAATAAATTAAACGCTTGTAATAATTAACAAATTTATACTGATTAAAAAAGAAAACAACAAAAATAGTATGTAGCTTTTTTACACTATTTTTGTTGTTTTCTTCAAATTTTTAGACTCCTCATAATTATGGACATTGATGAGGATATTCAAAGTGCGGAAGACTTCGAATTGCTGAAAAACACGGAGGAAAGTTACAGGAAATGTTAAGGGATGTATCATTTTAGCCAAGAAGACTCCTTCCTCTAGGAGCGTGAAGGGTCACAGCCCAGTGAGTAGGTGGGAGATGAATTGGCTTCGAACAAGGGATGGCAGGAAGCCATCTTAATTGTTCGACATACAGAAAGTGTTACTCGACTACCTATCGAATGTACGTTTGGTGTATAATAGTCATATACCGAAATGGGGGTGAATTAAATAATGATGAATAAAGCCTATAAGTTTCGTATCTATCCAAATCAGGCACAAGCAATTCTAATCAACAAAACGATTGGGTGTTCTCGCTTTGTATTCAATCATTTCCTATCCTTATGGGATCACGCATACAAAGAGACAGGAAAAGGCTTGACCTATGGTACATGCTCTGCCAAACTACCTGCCATGAAGAAAGAGCTTGTTTGGCTAAAAGAAGTGGATAGTATTGCGATTCAGTCGTCTGTTCGCAACCTTGCGGATGCTTATACACGCTTTTTCAAAAAACAAAACAGCGCA
>NZ_JXIS01000008.1:0-39257 GCF_000836715.1 Bacillus sp. L_1B0_5
AAAAGAAACAACTGCGACAGTTGGTAAAAGCATACGGATATACAGACCCCATTGTTCTTGCATGTAGCCAAGAATTAGATCAATTCGTGTATGTTTTTATGCGTGATTATTCTCCTCGAACAGCTACATGTAAAAAATGATTCCAATTCCTCAATAGAATTGGAATCTAACTATACATATGTCCTCTATATTTTACCATAACTGGACTCTATGTGGACCGAATAAACCAACTTCTGCATAAAAACATTTCACTTAGGATATATTAGGACTAACAATTCCACCCTACAATATTAATTGTCATTCTAGAATGAAGTCACCTAACATGATTATAGGTGGAATTGTCTATCATTCCTTCAAAACAAAAAAAGACGTGCTAACCGGTTCGTCTTTTTTCTAAGATTTTATCTAATCTATTACTTGCTCTCATTTCTTATATAAACCTATTTCATCCCAAAACTCCCCACAATATCAGGATTAAATCATAATAAACATGTAACCAATATGCCATGTGCATATTCCTATATTTAACAAACCACAAAAGGTGAGTCGTAGCTGGTATACCAATTATTAAAATACATTGTAAAATATTGAATTGATAAGCAGTCAGATGCATCACACCAAAAGTAATTCCTGCTAAAAATATTGAAACGACAACTATCACTTTACTACTTATTTTTAAGTATTCCATGCATTTATACCAAAATAACAAGAATGAAATAAACATAATATTTTCACCCAATAGTTGAATAAACACTCCTGGAATGCTCAAAAGTATTTCTTGCTCACTTTTTTTATTCATCACATTTGTGGCTGGATTAATTGAAATTACACTGTTTAAAAACAGAACCCAATATAAACCCAATACTATTAGTACTATAGCAGCAATCACACATATCATATGTTGTCTAAACGACATTTTCTGAAATAACTCTTTCATAGCATCTCTAAAAAGATAACAAAAGACAACAACAATTGGGCCTGTATATACCAATGCCTTAATAATCGATTTCAACACTATCGGAATATCCTTCAACCAAACCTTCAATGTAGCACCATATGGGATATATACCACCGCAATACTTATCAATACCAGTAAACCCAAACTAAAGATACTTTTCGATTTCACCAAACCATGTAAATATTCATCTATACTTTGAAAATTAAACAATGGCTCTTTTTCAATATTCTTTTGCTGATTCTGTTTTTGGATAGCCACCACATGTATCACTACTTTCCTTTTTCTCTCCCACAATTATAACATTCTTCCATTTTTAAATATTTAAAAATAAACGAAACAAAAAATATCTACCCTTAAAATGCTAAAAGTTCCGCAAGGAACAGGTCGTATTTTCTTTCGCTACGCTTCAGAAAATCTCCACCTTTTATTTTTACTGCTTCACTCCGTTACTGCAGTAAAAATAATCCTTGCCCAACTTTTTTTGGCTCGTGAAATGGCGTTGCCAAGCCGACATACCCAAAAGCAAGTGTTTTCTCTATCGGCTTGATCTTTCCAGTATACGAGCCAAACCGCTAGACTTTCGTCCTCCTATTTAGTTTTTCATCCGTCGTCACAGACGTTTCAAACCGTGGGGTATCGCCCCCACCGACTCGCCAACCTCTACCCCAAAAGGCAAGGGAAAACCTTTTTATTCTCCATATATACAATGCTTCAATTCGTGTCATATTATTGATAAAGACCCTACGACTTTATTGTAGGGTCCCCCATTCTTATTCCGTTGTACTTGCTACTTTCTTTTTCTTTGGAAATACAAACTGAATTTTCCCATCGTCCAATTTTAAATACGCATCAAATTCCTTTTCTGATTTCCCTTTTAATCCTTTAAGTAACGTCGTTTTCTTGCCCTCTAACAGCTTTATCATATTACTTTCACTAATCTTCTGTCCTAAAAATTCTTTCGAAACAGAAAACTTACAACTCTTTAGATTGTCTTTCGCATATCCTGAACAACCATATATCGTTTTCTTATCTACGACTGGCTTTCCACAGGATGGGCACTCTCCTATATGATGTTCAGTTTTTCTATCTTCTACAAAATCATTTATCGCCCATGTGTTTACTTGGTCTTTTGCTTCGTTGATGAGTTTCTGTGCTAACTTTTTGGAGGTTTCTACGAAAGGCTTATCCTTTTTCTTCCCTTCTCCAATTCCCTTCAAATATACTTCCCATTTTGCAGTTAATTCTGGTGAACCAATTGCGGTATCTTTAATGGCCTCCACCATCATTTTCCCTTTATTGGTTACATGTACGATGTTCTTTTCAATTTTGATATACAACAGTGTTTTGATTCTTTCTATAATGCCTGATCTCGTTGCTTCGCTGCCAATATCATGCTTTGCCATTACTGTAATTAGTTGCCCTTCTGTATATAGTTTAGGTGGTTGTGTTTTCCCTTCATGTAACTTGATTTCTGTTGTCTCTACAGATTGACCTTGTTCTACAAGCGGAAGCGTCTGTTCTTTTTGATTCTCTTTCTCTTCATTTTCTTCTTTTCCAAACACGACTTGCCATCCAAGATGGGTGATTTGCTTCCCTGTCGATTTAAAAACCTCTTGATTCACTTCAGTGAAAAGTTCTGTTTGATTATATGTCATAGGCTCATAGAAGGTTGCTATTACACTACGCACAACCTCATCATAGAGCCACCTTTCTTCTTTGGATAAGTTTTCTAGGTTAGGAACTTGATTCGTGGGAATCAATGCATAATGGTCTCCACATTTTTCATCGTCCACGTATGCTTTTTGCTGTACAATCGTGTCTCTTTCTTTTTTTTCAATCAGAGTTTGATAATCTTTACTATTCGCGAGCTTTTCTAGAACACCTGGCAACTGTTCCGCTTCCGCTACAGGAATATGTTGATATTCTGTTCGGGGATACGAAAGCATTCTTTTATCGTATAGGCTTTGTGCAGTTTCTAG
This sequence comes from Bacillus sp. L_1B0_5, assembly GCF_000836715.1. NCBI lineage: Bacteria > Bacillati > Bacillota > Bacilli > Caryophanales > Bacillaceae > Bacillus > Bacillus sp. L_1B0_5. Next base: position 2,938 of record NZ_JXIS01000008.1, read on the forward strand.
TACCACTTTAGGGGACATTTTATATTTTTTATTTAGCTTTGCTTGTAGGCTCGACAGATTATATAATTTCGGCGCTTGTTTCGATTTTTGTTCCACTGTCACCTTTTGTATACGTGCTGTATGCTCTTGCAATTGTTGCAACTTTCCCTGTGCTTCTTCTTTTGAATGGAGTTTCATAATGTTATGATCTTGGAGGAGTTTTCCGGCATAGGGTATTCCATTCGTATTAAAATGCCCATGAATTTCATAGAATGATTGCACTTTGAAATGCTCTAATTCTTTCTCCCGTTGACGAATTAAGTGTAACAAGGCTGATTGTACCCGTCCTGCACTGAACACCTCTTTCACGCCTTTCTTGTCTCGGAACAACAATGTAAATACTCGTGAGGCATTCATGCCTATAATCCAATCGCTAACAGAACGGGCTTGTTCTTCTAAATAATAACTATATGTTTCTTCTGCATCTCGCAAGTTTTGAAATCCTTTTCGAACAGCATCCTGCGTCATACTCTTAACCCACAATCGTTTTTGTGGTGTGTCGTTCACGCCTGCCATAATAATAATATTTTTTGCAATCGCTTCTCCAGCTCTAGCAGGATCAGTCGCAATAATAATTTCATCTGCTTTTTGTAGCCATTGTTTCGCATTTTGAAAAATCGACTTTTTATCTTTTGACACCTTCATTTTAAACTCTTCTGGAATAATAGGTAGTTGGTCCATACTCCAATTCTTCCACTCTTCTTTATACTCATCAGGATTACATAATTCAACTACATGCCCCAATGCTGATATCATCACAACTTCTTCATCTCCAAAAATTTCTTTATCTTTCACTGTAATATGTGTACTTTCTCGTTTGGCACTTTGAAATGCTTCCGAATAACTTTTCATTTGTTGCGGTTTTTCACATAGTATCACTTTCACGTGGATTCCCCCTTGAATTGAATTACAGTTAGAACTTCCGTTCTTCCTATTACTGTTCTATTTCCGCCCATCCATCCGTATAGTACTCCGTAAAAAAGTTTGCTGGGTCTGCATTCCATTCCTCTATACACACTCTACCTAGACTATTTTCTAATTTTTTGAATGTAACTTGTAGATAATCATGTAAACGTTTCAACTCATGTAAGTTATAATTCTTCAATTCTCCTTCAACGAGTGTTTCATCTCCATACGGAATCGTCATGAGTGCCTTGATTTTCTCCAAAAACTTTTCATTTTGTTCTTGTTCTAATAGCATTTCTTGCTCAATTATTTTTTTGAAATTACGTAAGTGAAACCAGCTTGGCTCGTGAATATGCTTTAAATAAACACCTTCCCAATTGTGATGCATTTCAATTTCAACATACTCTTGATCCCACCTTCTTGCATGTGAAGTAAATCCGAAATATTTACACAATATATTTTCCAATGGGGCACCGATGAACCAATTATCCTTTACTCGTTTACTTTTCATATTTAACACGATTTCTTCAATATGTTGTAACAGTTTCCGAACTATAATTTCAGCATGATGTGTAGATACATATATCGCTCCCTTATCATATTCTAAGCTCAAATTATGATAGATTCGATATACTGTTTCTTTTCTGTCTTGCATCGCTATATATTCTTTTGATTGGTTTTGTTCCATTTTGATTCTCCTCTTCAAACATCGTTATTCTGTAATGTATATTTCATGACAATACTTTTCTTTTTCCACCTAACAATATGTTCATCCCTCGTACAAGTTGTATACAAACCGCTATTAATTACTGAATATAACGTATAAATGCTGGTGTCTTTTGAATTTGAAAATAAGTACAAATCAAATCTAAAAGTTTCTCGGTTACCATACCTTTTCTAATTAGATCGTGAATCTCAGATTCTGAAACTTTTATCTCATTTGCAAATTCTTTCATAGACAATCCTCTCTCTGTGTATAAAGAACACACTACATGTCTCAAATTTCCGACATTTGCTTGTATAGATAAACTTGTATACCGCCTATCTAACTCTTTTAACTCATGTTCTACATGTTGTAGTTCCCGTAATAACTCTTGATATATATATTTCCCCATATATTTGCTCCCCCTTATTTTTTAATCGATACTTTCCTAATTAATATTCCTTCATCATTTTGGTTCAGTAACACTTCTAATCTAGATAAATTAGATTGTAAGAACATAATGTCAACATACTCCTGTTCTTGTAAGAACACTACCGTATCAGCCAGCTCTTCTACTAATGCTCTCTTATTCTCACCAAGAAGAATCTCCGGTAAATTATGCATTCTGTCTGCCATTTCAAAAATAAATTGATGATAAGCTGTTTTTCCAAGCATTTTCTTATACTGATTTGAAGAATACATTCTTAGCAGCACAAATGTGTTGTGCATCAATCCTGCTGCCATTTCTTTTAATTGCAAGATGTCTACCTGTATTAATTGTTCTCTTAACCTATAAATTTTCTCTCTTTCACCTTCAATTTCATCGAAATTTTGCACTTTCCCCTGTTTTTGCTCTTGCTGATTTCTATAATATTCTCCAGAAGAACTCCCCAATGTTTGAAGCATATAACAAATGACTTCTCGTTCGATACGAGAGAACGTACACCGTGGATTACTCCAAATAAACCATACCATTTCTCTATACCTCACTTTAATGAATGGTGCATTCTGCCCAAATTCTTGTAAAAGTTCTCTCTGATATGCTGTTAATACCGATGTATCAATCACATCTAGGGATATAGGGGATTTCTCTACACCAAATAAGTTTCTTAGTTTCTCAAGGTTTTTCTGATACACCTTCTCTTCCTGTTCTGAAAAAGCTTCAAAACGATATTCATGTACAAATTTGCTAAACTTCAGTAAACTTTTCAAAAAACGTTTTTTCCAAAAATTCATACTGGATTCCTCCAACTTTATATATTTATTTTGTAAGGCTTCTTCGAAGAGTCATATTTTTCTCTTTTGCTAATTTGTTGTAGCACGAGTCACAGTAATTATCACCAGATTCTGTTGCTACTCCACGTTCAATTGTTTTATCACAAGCCTCACATAATACATCCCAATTTTCACGTTCTCTCATCATTCCCATCCCCTTTTTAATAAAATTCAAATTGTATAAAGATTCCTCAAGCTTCTCTTCTATGCTGTCGTTGCCCCTTTGATATCCTCATACTCTTTTTCTTCGATTTTTTAATTTGCTCCCACATATATTGAAGAACTCGAGCTGTAATTTTTTCTGGAAAGAATCCCTGACGTTCTAATAGAATGTTTTCTATCACCCACGCCTTTCTTGTGTAATACTCATACTCTCCGCCTGTTTCATCCGCAGTAGCTTGTAATGTACTTTCTGTTTTGGAAGCTTTATTTAGTAGTTGTAAACCGTAATACGTTTGACTCCTTGCTTCTCTTACTTCCTTTAGCAACAAATACAAATCGTACGTATGATACTGTTTCAGCTCTTCTACAGACTGATTGATGTGTTCTAAGAAGATATGTGACTGCATTTTTGTAAATTCAAAACGCTCCCCATTCTGACAAAGCTGTAAGACACCTGTTTGTTGTTCCCGCATATGACCACCACAGAATTCACAAATTTCTTGTACTACACCATTCTTATCAACTTGTATCGGAGTTGCACAGTATGGACAGTTCACGATTATCACACTACCTTTCGTTTAAGATTCTAAATTTATTATACAACCAACTACATGTAGTTACAAGTAGTTGAAAGTGATTTAAAACACTTATATAATTACATTAGAGGTGGTAGAAATGGAAAACCGAGGCTTAAAAAATCGTAAGACACTTTCGAATGCAATTGCTAAAGAACTTTGGTATGATTTAGACCAATTAGCGAAAGACACTCGTATTAATAAATCTAAATTACTAGACGAAGCTGTTAGCGATTTACTAAAGAAGTATGAGAACCCTACAAAGAAATAGCACCGTAGGGTTCTATTTTGTTGTCCACTCCTTATTTTTCGAAACTCACTGAAACCTCTTCTTCCATCACGATTTCTTCTTGTTTTTCCTTCACTAAATCCGCAAATTTTTCTACCTGCTTTTCGTCTGTTACTTCTTCTGCTATGACTGCTAATTCTTCTTTTTGATCTATAATCTTGGCTTGTTGGTTCACTAGTAAAATATGTGATACTTTTTCAATCCTTGTGACAAATTCTTCCGCATTCACTTGTTCTATACGGTGAATATGCGGATGATGTTCCACAATATATTCCCGTAACGCTCCCATCGTTGCTTCTGGATGTTTTTCAAACTGTTCTGTTACCACTTCTTGAAAGTTCTTTTTTATCGTATCCGTAGGTATTTCAGCTTGTTGTTTTACTAAGAGGTCTTTTTCCAGAGGCTGTGGCATAGTAGGTTCTTCCACTGTTTTTTCTTGCACCACCTCTTTTTCTATAAGCTGTTCCTTTTCTTGTACAACCGTCTTCTCATTATCCTTTTCTCGTAACGTTTCCTTTTGATACGGTCTCGCCTGTTCCAGCTTTTGATTCAATTCTTGACTCTTTGTAAGGATGAGATTATTTACACGAACTACTCCATCAATTAATCTATTTTTTGTATATTGTTTCACTTGCTCTGGTGCGTCTTTTACCGTTTGTACATTTTGTTTCACTTTTTGCATAAAGGTTTCTTTTAAGGTTTGATAACTCTGTTTTACATTTTCTTTTAAGGTATGAATGGCTTCTTTCCACGAAACCCCCTTCTCTTTCTGTTCATAGTATTGATGAAGTGTCTTTTCTAAACTTTTCATATGTTGGTCCAATAACTCTTTCACATCCTCTTTGGTCAATGTAGAACCTTTCGGATTTTCTAAATCGCTTTCAATCAGTTGTTGCACGTCCTTCATACTTTTATTCAATACGTTTTTTACTGTAACCGTTTGTAAGTTGTTACGTAACACTTCCATTCCCTTTGCTAACCCTTTTTCTTCAGAAAGATTATGTTCATATTCAAATGCCTGATTGACCTCATACACACCCGACTGTAACCGCTGTAAAAAGGTAGATTCTTGTAACGTCTTCATCGTCTCGCTGACAGTGCGTTCGGATACCTGTGTTTGTTCTGCGATTTCTTTTTGTGTCAGATGCAATTGGTTTTTCGCATCTAATCGTTCCATCACAAAATTTAATACTTGGATTTTTTTCTCCCCTTGTAACTGTAAATCCAATAGCGCATTCCAATTTCTATCATGTTTCATTTTCATATAAACCACTCCCTCTATATAAAATAATTAATTGATATAACCTTCTTCACCTAAAGGTTGTTGGATACTAATGTTTCCTACGATCCATTTTTTCTTTTCGGGACTATATACCATCTCAATATCTAATACCATTTGCGTGGTACTCGTTACACCGTTTACAGTCGTATTGATCCACACACGAGAAAACACATTCGCTTTCTCACCATTTTGCACAGTTGTATAGTATAACTTGACATCTTTTACAGCTGAAACAATCGTTGTTTCTGGTGGTGTTTTTTCTGGCTTCTTTTCTTCTCCTGCTGGCTTTAACTTCCCTCTTACAGACTCTGTTGTATATGCATCAATTTTTGACCACCCTTGTTCACCTTTTGACGTATCATACGTAAAGAAGGCTCGTAAAAAGGTGTCTGTATCCTTTTTTACTTTTGTTTCCTCATTGTTCTCTTTTGCCTGCACCTTCTCTTGTAAACTGGTATTTTCTTTCAAAACTTGTTTATATTTTGTTTCATATACTTTCACCTCCCCTTTTTGTTTCCAAGCATACCCAATTAATATCACTATACCTATAGATAAAATCAGAATTGCTATACTACGTCTCATTTCCATTCACCCTTTCTCATCGTTACTGTACTCGACCAAACCCTGCGAGATGTTGCTGCCAATACGGTTTATTTAAATCAGCATAATCAAGGGGGTCACCAGCATGATACATTTGCATATTTCCTTGATAAATACCTACATGCGTAATATATGTCCCTGAATTATATGTTCCATGGAAAAACACTAAATCTCCGGGCTTTGCTTCTTCAGCAGAGATACGTTTTGTTTGATTCCATTGCATTTGTGCGGTTCGATCTAATTGCACACCTGCTGTTCGGAATGTCCACTGAGTTAAACCACTACAATCAAAACTTGCAGTTGGGCTTGCTCCGCCAAATACATATTTATAACCTTTATATTTAATAGCTTCAGCCATAACTTTTTGAAAAAATTCGTCTCCAACAGCTCCACCACCAGCAATTTCACTCGTTTGATAGTATTTCAAAACTTTTTCAACATAACTATAATCACCATAACAAAATGGACTTCTGAATCCACATTGTGTGCGCCCATTTGCCATTTTCAAGGCAAAACTTTTCGCTAATTCTAGGGTATATTCCCCGCCATTACTATTAATATAGTTCAAAAATCCCGGGCCGAAATTATATGTTTGAAGGGCTAATTTTATTCGATTGATATCAGATGGACTCTGCACATTTGCTATTGTAATAGAATGTTTAAATTCTTGTACGCCAGCCCATATGCTATAGTCTGGGTCTGTGATTCCGTTTTGAACTTTCGGGTACTTCGTGTTAAAAGCGCCCTCTGCCGATTGCATGACATCGAGCAAACGTCCGCCGCTCTCCTGCATAATTAAACTAAGCATTAACGGTACATATGGCTCTACACCAAATTCTTGGGCGTATTTACGAACCGTAGGTTCCCATTTTAGAACTTCAGGTGGAACAGTTGTTGTTCCTGTCCCCATTGGTGTTTGTGGCTTACTCCCTCCTCCCCACATCAAACAGATGAAGAGACTAAACAAAACCAGTATGCCAATCAGTATCGGCTTCCAATTTCGTACAACGGTTACGGTTGCTTTGATGTACACGTTTCATCATCTCCTCTTCATCAGCACTTGACGTGTCATAAATTTCAGCATACTTCCTGTACCACTTGCCACACCTGTAGAATAGACAAATTTTTGTAACACGGCTGGTGTTGTCACAACCCCTATTAAAATACCTGTTCCTAAAATGGCGTGACCCGACAACATACAATTGAGACCTAAATATAAGAAACTGACTTGGGCGGCTGCTGTTCCCACAATAGCAATCGTTTCTCTCCACCAAGTTGAATACATATCCATCTCTTCATTTAAAGCGGATAAGGCGACAAAAGGTATTAACACATAACAAAAGACAATTTGCCCGAGTCTCATAATCATTTGAATGTACATTAAGACAAACAAGATAGCGAGTAAGACTAAAAAGAAAATAGCGACAAATACAACCGTTCCTGCCATTTGTAATTGATACGTTTTCGAGATATTCCCTAACACAATTTCACTAAGGGGTTTTTCATTTGAATTTGCTTGATCCAACCCTAAATACTCTACAAATTTTCCCACCACCAGTCCTTTATCTGAAATAAATCCCACCCAGAACGAATTGATTTTAATCATGATATCTAAAAATAACGGTAACATCAGGAGGCGATACGCAAACTTTCCGATATCCCCCATGATTTGGGACGTTGTTCTTCTTTGAATGGAACCCGTAGAAATCGCTAAGTATTGTTTAAATAATTGATGAAGGACAATGACTCCTACTAAGGCATAGACGAGAAAGCGAACCCAAGAAAATACATCCTGTATCACCTGTACCTTTTGATATTCCGTATCAATTTTCGTGACACTCACAATCGAACCTAAGAAAAAATTTAAGAGTTGAATCGACAATTCCACAATCCACCGAGAAAAGGCTTCAATGGGATTCGTTACCGTTGTAAAAAAGTCTTTCACCGCTTGCCACATGCACATTCACTCCTTTTTGTTACTGCGCTGGAGGCACAGTCGCTTGTTTTTGTTGTAACTTTTTATTTTCTTCAATGACAATTTTCAGTTGTCCCACAATTTCTTTGATTTCAGATTCTTTATCCTGCATTTTTTTTTGTAACTTTGTTTTCTCTTGTTCTAGCATTTGTATGTGTTTCTTTTGTTTTTCACTTTGTTCATCCTGTTTCGCATTCACCGTCGCTGGCTGGATACTGTCTTTTGTGATAACATACAAATTACAGGAAACCGATAGTGTCAACAAAGCGACACATAACTTGGTGGAAAGAGGGAAAGAGAAGGGTGCGAATGACCAATTTCTCTTTCTCTTTTTTTGTTTTTCTTCCGTTTCTTCTGGCTCTTTCACGAGTTCTTGCAACGCTTCCCATGTTGTAGATTGATAGATATGTTGTAAGAATTCATTCCTCATTTCTACTGACTGAAGCATGCAAGCTTCAAATGATTCATTCGAAAAAGCAAAGGCAAGTAAACGTTTCGTATGGGTCAACCTATCATTTCGATTAAATCCCGTTACAGGCATGTGGTCCATCGCTTGATACATGAGTTTCACTTCCCCTTTCTTCGTGTAAAAAATATTGTCTGGAATGGGGAGGAGCATCGTTTCTTGATGTGTTTGGAAGAGGTGAACCAAGCGAGACACCACTTTCCGTTTGATCGCTTCATTTTCTTGTTGGATACGAGAAAACGATAACAAGTGGGATTCTTTTTCATACCGAAGTATGACATCTCCTCGTATAATTTCCGCAAAGGTACACGGTAACAAATACGATTTGGTTTGTTTGATGCTGTCAAATGGAGCTTCTTGTTTTAACTTTGTTTTCGAAAACCGATACACATATTCTGTAGCGGTTTCCTCTACTGTCCCGTCCCCAAATACAATAATCATACCTACACCTCCGTTTTCTCTTTTTGTTCTTTCCTTCTTTGTGCTTCTTTCTCTTCGATATGTTCCACTGGCGAAAAATCTCGTTTTTGTTCTTTATAAATCAGACTGAGTGTAATGTGCTGAATCGCTTCTTTCACCTGTATCAGAAACTGTTCTTCTGTTTCCTTTACATCATGGTAAGGAACGAACTCTATATCTGTCATCATGCAAGCTGGATTTTTCTGTACAAGAAACTGAACGCCCTCTTCTCCTTCTTCCTCCGCTTCTAAGTCCATCGTATACAAAGCATGTATCCGTCCATTTTTCTTTTCTATCCCTACAGGTTGTAACACCTCGTCTCCCCATAGTTCTCGTTTCAACGTAATCGGTAAGGACACAGTTTTTTCGGTGTTTTGTTCCTCCTTCTGTTTCTCACTTTCTGGTGTTTCCGTTGTTTCCTGTACTTCTCCTTCGCTTGGTACAGATGCTTGCGATTCGTCTTGATTATTTTCTTGTTTTTCATCTTCTGATACAAGGGAAGACTCTACCGTTTCTTTTGGCTTTTCTTCTTTTGGTATACTCGATTCTGCTGACTTCTCTTTTAAATGCCATCCCATATTTGCCTTTTCTCCTACTTGGTCAGCGAACCAGTTGGCTACCCATGCTTTTTGCGCATGAATGGGTAATCTACCACGTTGAAATACATAACAATCATTATTTTTCATCTGATTCAAGAGTTCATCGGGTGTCTTGAGCGGTCTCTGTACGTAGGTATACGCTTGTTGATTGCTATCAAATTCTCCAGGTGTTTGGCTATCATTTCGCAACCTTTTGGTCGTCACACCCAGTCGCTCTGAGAAATATTTCGCTGTGTCGAGGTCATTTGTGCCTAAAAAAAGAGTCGTATCACAATTGGACATAATCTCACCAGTTTGTTTCTCACCGTATCGATCCATTAATTGCCCGATACTTTGCGCAATGATTGATACTTCCATCCCATAGGAACGGACAGTAGAAAGTCGTTCTGCAAAATCAGGCATTTTTCCGATATTCGCAAACTCGTCTAATAAGAACCGAACAGGAATATCTAACGTATTATGATTTGTATCCGCATAGGCACATAATTCTTGAAATAATTGAGCAAAGAATGTATTAATTAACGCTCGATACGTACGGTCTGCCAATGGAATGACCACATATAAAGCAATTTTCCTCTTCCCAATATCCGCTAATTTAAAGCTACTGTATTTTGAAAACGTACGAACCGATTTTAATTTCCATAGTTTCATTGCCTTGGCTGCGTTACTCACAATTCCGCCCCATGTTTTATCTGTCGCATTTTTCACGACACCAAAAGCGATTCTAGCGGACGATTCTTCTTCTAAATTTGCAAACAGATTCTTCAATTCCTTTTCTGAAGGTTCTGTTAATAAGTTGTATACATATTCCATTGAATGCTGTTCTTTCGGCAGGTTTTCTCGCACATATAGAATACCCGCAGTAATTAACGAAACCGCTTGTTCCTGCCAAAAACTATCTCCCGACTGCTGTCCTTCTTCTCCGCCTAAAACTAGCGTTGTTGCAAATTTTTCAGCATCTTCATCCAGTCCTACATAGTCAATCGAGTTGTACATGTCGGATAATGCCATATTTGAAAAATTAATGAGATACACTTCATACCCTTGTTCTCTCTTCTCACGAGAAGTAAGTTCATAGATTTCCCCTTTGGGATCTGACACGACAATCGATTTGTTTTTCGTATTCACGACATTGTTTAAGATATAACATTTTGTTTTTCCTGAACCAGAACCACCTATGACACATACATGTCGATTTAAAAAACTGTCTTCCTTATGAATCATCAATTTATCATTATAGACCGCTAAAACAGTTCCTTCTTCTTTCCTGTCATCCGTAATATCTATCTCATCAAAAATGGTTACCTCATCTGAAAGAGAAGCACTCCCTAATCCTCCATATTCGCTTGCATCTTCCACCGTATGTGGTTTTAACTTTCTCCATGTTTGAAAGGTTGTATAAGCGAAAATACCAAGTAGAATCAGTTGCGCATATTGATACAGTTCGAGTCCTATTGCGAACGATACGGTTTCGATTGGACTCGTCAAGTAGGTGACCGCAAGGTCTTTTGCTGTACCATCCGGCAACTCCATTAACTCGTCTTTATGTTCTAATAAAAAATCAATCATTCGAAGGCCAAATGCCACCACATAATCAATCAAAAGACAGAAACTGAAAATCATTCCGACTGACAACCAAAATGTCTTCCGAGAATCCGCAAGGGGTTTTTCCTTCATACTCATCCCGCTTCCCCCTCTTTTGGTTTTCCGCCCATCAGTTCCCATTCCACCTCTGTTGGTTCAATCAGAAGGTGGACACGCTTATCCGCATAGATAAAAATTCCTTCTCCTTTATTTTTCTTACGAGGTTTTAAAATTTTTCGTTCACTGTCTGAAAATTTGATCTGCGCCTGCGTCATCAAATCGTGAATGGATTTTTCTGCAAGTGGTAAGAACATTTTCATTAGACTATTTTCAATAACCGCTCCCCCGTAATTCTTTTTCCCATCACTCGCTCGGAGTAATTCTTCTACCTGTTGTGTTGCGCCCCATACGCTTCCATCATACTTTCGAATCCGCTTCCAAATTTGATAAATGAATTCCATACTTTGCGGATTAGACGGGTCTGCGAATACGTGTAATTCATCTAAAAACAACGTCTTTCTCCCTGCTGTTCTCGTAATCTCATCCCATAGAAACGAAGTCGCATTGAACATCGCACAAGATTGTAAAGCTGAACCGACTCCTAGTCTGGAAATATCAAACGAAATGAGTTGATTACGTAAATCTACATTGGTAGGTCCATTAAAAATACGATTATTTGCACCCGAAACGTATTGTTTCAGTACATAGGAGAATAACTTTAATGTGTCGTCTCCTTCCTCAATTTTTTTCATCAATAGCGCATATAAATCTGCTAAAACAGGAAAATCTTTGGATTTCTTTTTCTCAAAGTCAGTATCAAATGTCATGCAAAAAGGCTCTGATTCGTATAATTCCACCAGATAAGCATCTAGTACAGCTAATTCATCAATCGTCATAGACGGACGCATAATCTTGAAAAAAATCTTCACTCTTTCTAAATGCTCAAGCAATGGATTTCCTTTCTTTTTTGTATCTCGCTCATAAAACACGTGTAACGGATTGACACGCCTATCTGTGGTATTGGACAGTTCAATGACCTGACCACCGAGTTTTTCAACAAATTCACTATCTTCTCCTTCTGGATCCATGTTAAAAATCCGAATCCCTTCCATAAAATCACGCATCAGTAACATTTGCTTCAATTTGGTTTTTCCGTATCCCGATTGCCCTAAAATAATCCCATTTCGGTTCTGTAATTCCCATTTATTCACCACAATAAGCGATTTTGTTTTGATATTTCTTCCCATCGCAATCCCGCGCTTCGTAAATAATTCGGTCTCATCAAAAGGAAAGAAAGTAGAGAATGCTTTTGTATCCATATTTCTTCTCGTATATTCTCCTACCTTATTTTCCAGAATGGGCAAACAGGATTCAAAAGCATCTTGCATGCGTGCACTAGGCACATAGGCAAAGAGATTACGGGCTGAAAACGCATTATTTACCTTATCCGTTAATTTCTTTAGCTGTTCGAGACTCTCGGCATGAAGCCGAATCAGGAAATGCACGAGTAACATGCCACCTGTATCATTCGCCACTAAATCCTCCAGCATATTATTGGCACTCTCTAATTCCTGTTCCGCTCGTTTTCTCATTTCAGGATTTAATTTTCCCGACAGCAATCTTGCTTCTAACTCTTCAATCGAATTACTAAAGTTCTTAATCATATCAGCAGAGGAAGTCGGTTCTACATGATAGGTAAAGGAGATATTTCCTTCTAACCGATACAATTTGGATAAGAACCCCATGTAGCTACCTGATGGATAATCCGTCATACAAAGGATACGTTCATATCCTTCTCCTACCCGGATATAATCTATTTCTTCCTCAAATATAGCTGGTGCAATCTGATCCGCTACAGAAAAACGTTGAAAGGTTGGTTCTTCTTTTTTCTCTTTTCTCTTGAATCGGAACATGAGCTATTCCCCTCCTTTTATGTTTCTTTTGGCATGTTTCACTGTAATATAGGGCGAGGACACTTCTTTAAAACGATTAATACGTGCTTGATAGTTGTTAAAATGCACCTGAAGAATTTGAACAATCTCATGAGCATTTAAGATATGACATTCTAGACCGTCTTCTGAAAGTTCTGTTAAATTCTCTCGTAACATCTCCGCTCTTTCTAACAGTGTTTCCAGCCCGTTCTGGATACTTTCTTCGCTTCCCTGTACTTTCTCCCTTAAAAGAAGGTAGTGTGCCTTTTTCAGCGTATTCTGAGCGTGTGAGGAGTTCTCTAGATAAGAAACATAGCCACTTCTTAATAATTGACGCATGGCATTCGATTCTTCTTCTATCTTTTGTTTCTGATCTTCCACATAATCCGATAAGTCAACAGGTTCTGCCAGAACCTCAATTTGAAATTCGCATGGAATTCCTGACACAATCGCACCAAATTCCTCCATCAATTCTAGTTTGTCTTCCTCACCCATTAATTCCAAGTTCATCGTCCCCACCCGAATGCCCACAATCAAGGTTTGCTTCTTCGTCAGAATCGCTTGATGATACAACGTTTGAATCGGAATTAAATCCTGTGTACGTTTTGCTTGTTGTCTCTGTTTTCGTTTTTCTTGCCATTTTTGGAAACCCATTTTCTCACCTACCTACTCTTTTTTATATAACAAGATCGTTTGCTTCTTTCTTTTTCGCTGATGAAAACGAAATACATCTAGCAAATACGCACCTGCTTTCACGTTACATCCTTGAATCGCTGGTAGCACAAGTAACCCCGTAAATAGAACAAACAAGACTAAACCTAATCCAAGTTGCACAAAAATATGAATCGGTAACAAATACAATGTTCCGCCAACAAGTGGAAGGAAGAGAAGATAGTAGCCTATCTCCTTCCATCCTATACCCGTATTCGGAATTAACTCAAACTTCGCCTCAATATTTTTTGGAATATGAATGTGTTTTGGACTCATCTTTCTTTACCTCAACTTTCCAACCACAAAATTCACAATTAATGTTCCCATAAAAATAACGCCTGTCACCATCACAATGGATAGCATATCGCCTTTGCATTCTGCTTTCTCCGATGGGTTATTTGCGAGCTTCATTTTGATTCCTTTCCATCCAAACATACAAGCTCCAACAGATGGGGCAACGAATAGAATAATAGTCGAAACAGCATCTACAATACTTTTAATCTTTGTTTTAATCTGGTCTTCTTCACCAGCGGCAAAAGCAGTATGTGGAGTAAATATAATGACACATATCATCGCAAACATTGCATACTGCCAAATGATTTTATTTTGAAACAAGTTTTTTACTTTTTGTTTCATGACAACCACTCCCTCTCTTCTCTCCCCATTTTATGTCTAGCTCTCCCAAATTCGACTTTGGGTCAATGATAAACACCTGCCCTTTCTTACTTTGCTCAGCTGTATAGAGCATACGTGCGTAAGTATAATCCCCCATTCCCACTACACTTGCCCTCCTTGTTCCATTGGCGCCTGCTTGGATGTGTCTTCTGTAGATGATGGTTTCTCGGGTTCGTTTGGTGGTTCAACAGGCGGGTCTTGCTTTTGTTCTTCTACTACTTTGACTACCACTTTCGTAACAGAAAGATTTCCTGCTTTATCGGCTGCCATCACTTCTACTGAAATATCTCCTGCTTTGCTCGTATCATACGCTCCAATCGTTACTGTAGGGTTTGCATCCTGATTATCTTGTACGGTAACCAAATCTTGTGGTAATAATTTTGCTCCGACTTTTACGGTGACATTCTCTTTTGTTGTAATCACAGGCGCTTCCGTGTCTTTATTCTCATTTACATCTATTACTTTCACCGCAACCATGACACTTGATTGATTTCCAGAGCGATCTACCGCAATAACTTCTACCTGTATCTCTCCTGCTTTGCTTGTATCGTACTTGCCGACAGAAACAATTGGATTCGCATCCTTGTTATCACTTACAGTAACTAAATCTTGTGCGGAGAGAATGTGACCAACTGTCACTGTAATATTCTCTTTCGGCTTGATCACAGGCGCTTCCCTATCCTTATCTGCTTCGGGGTCGATAACGGTTACTGTTACCCTGATACTAGAACGGTTACCTGCTTTATCAATCGCAACCACTTCTACCTGCATTTCCCCCGTTTGACTTGTGTCATAGTTCCCATTAATCGATAATAACGGACTCTGATCCATGTTGTCGGTTACGGTAACCAAATGATGAGGATTCAGATTCTGTCCTTTTTGTACCGTTAGATTCTCTTTTACTGTCATTTTTGGTGCTTCGCTATCTACGATTGGTTTCGGCTTTTCTGGTTCTGTGGGCGGTTCTACGGGAGGTTTCGGCTTATCTCCCTCATTTCCACCTGTAGGTGGTATGATAACGGGCGGTTTCGGTTTATTCCCCCCTACATCATCTGTTGGTGGCATAATGACTGGTGGCGTAGGCTTATCAGGTTCTGTTGGCAGTTCTACCTTCACCTTCGGCTTTTCTATATTGATTGGTGGCGTAGGTTTTTCAAGTGAAATGGATTCTTTCGAATTTGATGTATTCCCTAATGGTGTCAAGATAACTGGCGGTGATGGTTCTATTTTTGGTGGTTCGATTGCAGGCGTTGGTAACTTTTCTTGCTCTATTTCCGATTTTTGATTCGTTTGAAGAATCGTTGTTAATTGCTTCGTTTCATCTTCTGTTAAATATTTTTTTGCTATCGTGGTAGAGATAGGAGAAGATTCTTTTTTAGAAGATACATGCATGACATTTTCATCGGTAGGATGCGGTTCTTTTTCTCCTTCCTTCTCTTTCTCTGACTTCTCCTTTTCCTTCTCAGGCTTCTTCTCTTTTTTTACTTCTTCCGTTTTCTTTTTGCCTTTTTCTTTAGATGATGCCTCTTCTTTTCCAAAACACCCAGTAAGAGAAGACAGCGCAAGCACTGTCCCACTTACAATCGTGACTTTCTTCAAAAATGCTTGTTTCTTAGTCATTTTGAACCCTCCATTTGTATAGTTCTCTAGTCATCTAGCGATTGCAATCTACCTGCTTAATTGGTATTTTTCTTGGAAGATAATACGTATCGAGTACAATCACTTCATTTTGTAGTAAAAAAAGTTCCATTTGATTGTATCCACTCATTCGACTAAAATATTTTGCATCATCCATACTATTTGTGCCAAAAAATAGCGTTTGATTGCAATCCCCAGCAATTTGATTGGCAACCTGTTTCCCATAAATCTGTTGAAGAACAGCGTGTGACTGAATAATCATGGAAACATAAATTCCTTTAGCTTTCACAACTTGTAGAACATGCAAAAGATTAGGAATGGGATACAACTCATATTCTTCTAAATAAAGGTGTACATCTCTTTCTAATGTTTTTTCTTGTAGTAGGTCAAAAACCTTTTGAAGACGCTCTCCCCGCTCTTGATACGTACTATCAATGAGATTAGCAGAAATATATAACACAAACTTTTGTTGTGTAGCGTTCACTATAATGCCTTGTAAGCGTTCTTCAAATTGCGGATGAAGAAGATCCAATTGTACGATTTCATACCCCTGCTCAGCCTTTGTCTGATTGGTAGCATAATAGATTTCCTTTTTCCTACTCTCTACAACGATGATGTTCTTTTCTTCTTGCTTTACATTTGGAATGGTATACCATCGTGTTTTTCCTGCGCCAGTAGGACCAACGACGTACACATTCGAATGCTTTTCTTTTTCAAACTTGATTTCAGTAGCCCCGATTAACATTTCTTTCACCTATCTTTCGGATTTTCATTATAGAAACCATATCAGAAATATAGCTATCCATGTTGGAATGGCTAGTATACATGCATTCTTACACCCTCTAAAAAAATGGAACGTTTCTTCCGCCTCATAAGAATCTTCCTGAAGCCTTTCTTGGGGCAGATATTCCTTTGCCTTTACCAACTTACTATTTTCCCCTTCCAAAATATAGCTTTGACCCATTCCTTCTCCAGACTTTCCAACCACAAAGGAATGTTTCTTCAATGGCTGACTCATATCCCTTCTCCCCTTTCTCGCCCTTTCAGATATTGCTGATAGATACAGTGTTTCCGAAGAATGGAAACTAACTGTTCAATAATCCCTGTCCTTGTCATACGTTCTGAAGAATCCATTCTCTTAAAAATATGATACGACGGGTGATTTTCTCCAATCGACGTCATTAACTCTGCTATATAGTCCTCTTGTTCGGTTGCTTTCTGTAGCAAGTCTAATGTTTGGTCTACATCAACATACAGAAGTTCTCCACTCTTTTTTTGGAAATACATCATACAGCCTGCTAATAATTCTATAGCCGATTCTACCCAAAACCCTTCTCGTTCCGCTGGTTTGACAAATGTTCTCGCAATTGCCATTGCCTGCATATATTCATCCAAGTGGAGAGTATACTTCTTTCCATTCCCAACTGTACCACCTACAAATTGCTTCTGACTTTTGTTATACATGCTTATCCCGCTCATTTTTCACCCTACCTTCCCTTTTAGAAGATTCTCTCAACTGACACCCTTTATACTATTCCGTTTCCCACCAACCCTTTGTCGTTGAAAATCATTCATTTACTTGTATCAAACAGTTACTTCCTCGGTAAAATACGCCACACTTTGTGCAGATTCATTATCCCGATTATCAAACAGCTCTCGATACTGTACCATCATGTCCATCCATTCTTCTTTTGAAATTTCCTGTGCTTCAGCAAACCCAATCCCTACATCTTTGGAATACGAATCAATTGTCCATTCTATGGTATAACCACTATCTTTTAATACACTTTGATTCCGTTCAAAGGAGAGAATGGTTTCTTTGTCAAACGAGCACCTCACTAAATTTGTTAGGTAACAAGATTCTCCATTTTTTAGAGAAAGACGTTGGTCTTCTAATTCCTCTGACTCAAATAAACGTTCCTGTCCGTTTTCATCGAACACTTGAAATAACACATAGACACTCATTGAGCTCACGTCTTCACCTTTATACGCAATTGGTTCGTTTGGTATGAATACATAGTCATAACCTAATCGATATTTCACCACTGTACTTCACCCTTTCCTACAATTGATATCCTACTCATTCGCCTTTTTATTTGTACGATAGGCACGAATTGCTACAAGTCCACCTAATAACATTACAACTCCACCAATCCACTTCCAGTATGGATTTTCTTCTTTTCCACCTGTTGTTGGGAGCGTATTTTCGACTTTTTTGGGCGCTGGCTCTACTGCTTTCACAATTGGCTGGACTTTGATTGGTTGTTCTACCTTTGGCTGTGGTTGTACAGGCTTCTCAGGTTGTTTACTTGGTTGCTCTGGTTTTGGTTGTTCCGGCTTACTTTTGAACTTCACTGTTTGCCCTTTATCCTGAATGTCAGCGTGCGTTGCAACTAACACATCATTTTGATATACGTCTTCAAATACCACTACTTCTTTCCCCTCAAGTGCAGAAGCATTGAATGTGAAATCTAACGTAACAGAACCATCTTTTTCTTTCGCAGTAAATGTCGTTTCTGATGTAACTTCCTTCCCATCTACTTGTAATGGTTTGTTTGTTGCTTTATCCATGAGCTTTCCTTTCACTACATATTCTTTCCCTACGATAAGGTCTTTGTACTCGACTTTATCTTGGATTGTTACAGAAACTGTAGCGTCTAACTCTTTTGATCCATCCGCTTTGTTTAGAGCTGTTGTTTTCACTTCAGGCTTCACAAACTTGACTGTTTGCCCTTTGTCGTTGATATCCGCATGTGAGGTAACCATTTTTCCGTCTTTTAATAACTTCTCAAATACCACAACTTCTTTTCCTTCTAAACCAGTTGCATTACATGTGAAGTCTAACGTAATTGAACCGTTTGCTTCTTTTGGTGTAAACTTCGCTTCCGCTGTTACTTCTTTCTCATCTACAACGAGTGGTTTCCCAGTGGACTTATCCATTACTTTACCTGTAAGCGTGTATTCTTTCCCTACTAATAGGTCATTGTAGTCCACTTTATCTTGGATTGTAACAGACTTAGACGTATGCATTTCTTTTGCTCCATCCGTTTTATCCGTAGCGGTTGTTTGAATCGATGGAATCTTTTCATCTGCGACAATATGTTTCACGATTTCATCATTCTGCTTGATTTCAAACGAGAATGTTTCTTCATTCAACATATATCCGTCGGGCGAAGCCGTTTCTTTGTAGGTATACTTCCCATAACCAAGTTTGAATGTTGCAACCCCTTCTGCATTTGTCTTTCCTTTTGCTACAATTTCACCTTTCTCATTTCGAATCTCAAATTCTGCATTTGGTAGTTTTACATTCCCATCTGCAACATCAATCTTCGTTAGTTCTAATTCACCATAGATTGGTTGATTTTTTGCCTCTAACTCGATTGTCTGTCCTTGTTCTGTGATTTGGAATGGAATTGGTTCTTGCGATAACACGTACCCTTCTTTCGCTTTCGATTCTACAAATGTGTAAGAACCAAATGGAATGTTCTCTACTTTGATTAGACCATTTTCATCTGTTGTATGCTCGCTGATGACTTTCCCTGCACTATTTTTCAATTGGAATGTAACACCTGCAACTTTCTTTTCTGGATGCTCCGCATCTACTTTCAGCAGTTGTACGTTCCCTTTAATTTGTTTATTTTCAGCTGTCCACGTTACCATCTCACCCGTTTTGACTTCTAACGTTTGTGGGGTATCATTTAAGATATAACCCACAGGACTTTTTACTTCTTTCACGACATAAGTTCCCATCTCAATATTATCTAAAGAGGCAATCCCCTTGTCGTTTGTTGTAATCGTTCCCATACTCTTCTGGTCGCTAGCTAACACCTCAAATACTGCTCCTGCCAGTGGTTTCTTGTGTTCATCCACTTTAAGGATTTTCAAACCGCCTACCGCTTTCCAAAAGACTTGTAAATCCTGACTTACTTTCTCTTGACTACGTTCTAATAGAACCGTTGCATCCTGAATCACACTTGTACCTTTATACATCACCGCATGTTGATTTGTTAGGTTGGCAGTTACTCGTAATGACAATTCAGCACTTTTAGAGGATTTCGGCACTTGTACACGGAATTTTTCACCTAGTTGGAATGTTTCTTTTGCTTCTCCCTGTTCTGTGACAACTCGTGTTCCAGCTGGTGCTTCTTGCAATTGAATCTTGTACTCACCTTTTTTTGCATTCGTTTCTACAGCATATGTTGTGGTTTCAAAATACTCACCATGTAACGTAGCTTCTTGCTTATCTGTCGGTTGTACATTCATATAAACATCTTGCGTGTCCCCTGTATGATCCGCCGCATACGTAATCGCTTTCGTTGCTTGTTCCACAGCTTGATCTTTAAATTGCAATTCACCTGTATTGATTTGTCCAAGTGCATGCCAGATACTCAGCTGTGTGGCGTAGTGAGCCTGTTGCCATGTAGAAACTCCTAGTTGTTCAGGCGTTTTTTGCGGATATCCATTTAATAGTACACGGTAGACAACATCATCCGTTCGTCCTACCTCTGGTAAATCTGTACCATTTGGAGACTTGAGCCCGTATACCAAGCAATACGCAATTTGACCACTAGCGTTTTTCAAAAGCTCTGTACGGACATTTTTTCCGTATTGTGGACTGTAAGCCCAATTCATCTCGTAATTTTCACGATGAATCACCTCCGCACTCGCAGATTTCATCGGAATCAGTACACTGATGAAGAACATACATAAGCTCATCACCAAGGCCAAGGATTTAGAATACACGAATCTTTTCGTCATTGTTAGTAGCTCCTTTTTGAGTATGAAATTTTCAAAGAACTAAATAGATTTAATATTAAAAAAATTCAGTCTAAGTTGAACAAAAAAATATACTTCATGAACATAGTTTCTACTTGCAGTTAAAAATGATTGAAATCTTTCTTATTTCCTATACAATGTACATTGAATGTATATTGTATGGGTATACTTATCAAGTTAATCAGAATTACGTAACTTTGGCTCGATAATATGTTGGACTAAATAGTTCGCTTACAGGTAGATTAAAATACTCTGCAATTATAATAGCTCGAGATGCAATTGTACTTTTTTTGCCTACTTCGATTTCATGAAAAACACCGCATGGAATATTTAAGTCTTTTGAACATTGGTTCATCGTAATTCCTTTACTTTCGCGAACTAACCTTAAATTCGTTACAATATTTTGATGAACATTCATACTTAACACCTCCCTTGGTTTTTATCTTATATCATCTTTAAGCTAAAAACAAGTAAAAAACACATTTTTTTATGTACTTTTTACAGATTTATTTCTTGTTATTTATTTTCGCTTCACTATCGATTTTATACTTTTAAATTATCAATGAAAGGAATTGGTATTTGTGGGAGTTTTCGGAACTAGATTAAGACAATTACGCCTAGAGCGCAGATGGAAAATGAAGGATTTTTCAGAAAAAGTTAGTGAATTAAGTGATTCCACTTTTACTGTGAACTCTTTATCAAATTGGGAACTAAAAGGCACTGAGCCACCATATGACATTCTAGCTGTAATTTCAAAAGTTTTAGATGTCAGCACAGACTATTTAATAGGAGCAAGCGACAACCCGTTAAATATTTCTATTTCAGATGAACAACAAGAAAGATGCAATCAACTTTATGAACAACTTTCAAATTTACCAACTATAAAACAAGACAAATTAAAATTTGAACTTGATGCATATTTAAATTTTTTTAACTATAAAGAAAAACAATTGCATATGGATTTTGAAACTTTTGCTAATTACCTTCAAAACGAAATAAAAAACTCTTAATAATTTCATTTAGATAAAAGCCGAAAACCCACTTCTAAAAAAGTGGGTTTTCAGTGTTCTTCGATCGCTTTCAAAAAAGCGGCCTGATAATCCAAGAATAAAATAAATTAAGTCTTGATAAAAATAACCAATCGATTAATTTCCCTTGCAACTTTCTATATGTAGAACCCCTTTTCACTCAAGACTCCTAAATTATCTCTGTAGATTTAACGTTTTTTCAAGTCGAATTTACTCGTTTATATATTGAAATTCTATCAAATTAGTTATAAGATTAAAGTATGTAAATTCAGATAAAGTTTTTCACAGAATTACTTTGGTCAAATTAACACGTAATTTAATATTATTTAAGTCATGTTACAAGATAAAAAAACTAATATGTCATCATAAATGCTTTTAAATAAAAAAAACCCTACCTCAACTCCATTTTAATTGTCTTATCAGTTTGGCGGCTGAAACAATTAAAATGACCCAAAAAGTAGGGGGTTTTCTTAAGTATATTTAACACAATACAATTATACCATATGTTAAATATCTTGTGAATCAAAACCTCCTATTTTCCATCCTTTGTTGAGTTAGGAAAAATAGGAGGTTTTTTTGTGTTCATTCGAAATTTTTTACTCAGCTCAGCTTTAAAAGATTTAAATCCACATATTCAACATTTATCCCCAAAAGAGGGTACAATTAATCGTCATGTAAAACATGTCATCTCTTATATAGATCATATTTTATTAGATTGCGAAGCAAAGAATACATATGATTACCTAGATTCTCCTCAAAAATATCGTGCTTTAGAAACAATCCTATCATTTTTAGTACAGAATGGTTATTCTCAAGTATCTCAGAAAAAATTAAGTCGAAAATCTAAAGTATCTCTTCCACTTATTAATGAAATAATATGTTTTTTAGAAGACCTTGGTGTTTGTCATCAAATTAAGACTAGACGCCACGGTAAGATTGCACCTTCTGTTTATATTCTCGCTTTACACAACAACTATTTAAAAATCTTAGAATATTTCAAGGAAAAATGGGCGTTAACTATTGATGTTTGTTCCACATTTACAGATTTTTTGTGTAAGAGTTTTAATAAGAAAAAAGACATACAATCTGAAGAAACGCAACTTTTATCTACTTCAACAGGATTAGATTTATTTAATCCTGTTGAAGTAGAACCTGAAGAAAAAGAAAATGAGGAACAAGAAACGAATTCTGACGAAGATAAAAAATTGGAAACTAGCTTACAAGAGATACTGGCGGCAAGATTACAAGAAATGAATGATTTTATGAGTGAAGATCAGAAGAAGCTTTATCTCTACATGTTAAGTAAAGATACAAATATTACTGAAAAAGATGCTTATACAATTGCATTGCGTATGCCACCAGACGTAGATTGGGAAGTAAGAAAGACTTTCGAGGAGTGTGTACGCTATTTTGAGCATACTCAATCAGATGTAAGTACTCCTGCCCATTTCATAGAAATGTATACAAATAAAATAAATGCTTATAGGGAACTGCGCAAGGAGAAATTAAAAGAACACATGGTTAATACGGAGTTTGATAAGCCATTTAAGAACCAAATTGATTTTAAGAAGTTACGAGAAATACTAGGTTTTAACTCTTAACTGCTATTTCTAACAACAAAATAAGAATCATATAGCCTTGTTGAAAAAATTAAACCTCACAAGGCTTTTTGTCATGAAATTGTATTTTTAAATTTAAAAATCCTTTTAATCAATTATTAGTTTTTAAGTTTGAAAGGGTGTTTTTAGAATAAGTGAGCTAAATTCATACATAGAATGATAGCTACATTGAATAAGGAATTGAATAAGAAATTGAATAAGAAGAAATCTCTAACCCCTTGTGAGAGTAAGAGCCAATAGGATAAAATAAATCCTAATATAACTAATTTTTTTAATTATTTAAAACATGATTTAAATAATATAGATGGTGTTTCTTATAAAGATTTAACTATTTATATGTGTTTTTATAATAAAAAACACAGGAGGTAAAACTTACCCTCCTGTGTTTCCATGTTGATATTGCACTATTATATTTTTTGATTTTTGAAGAGTATTTACATTATCAATATTTAAAACACTTAATAATACTATAGCACTTAATACAGTGAATTTTACTATTTGCATGAAAGCACCTCCTTTTTATTAGTTTGTTTTGCATAATTGTAAGATAAACTATAACATTCGCAAGATTTAAAATATTCATTTTCCTGCTTATACTTATGTGCAAGTTGCTCAAAGTACCTTTGATTATACGCTGTTAAATTTTGCTTTTCAAAATATAATTTCCCTTTTAAAATTATTTCTTCAATTTCTATACCAGGTAAATCTAGTACAAAAGCTTGAAGAATATTAAAGTGATGTAAATATTCTTCATGATGTAAAGATTTGCAAATATGTACCCCTCTTTCAATACAATCAAGTGCATCCGCATTTTTTCCCAATTTGAAAAGTTCTTTTGCTTCAACAAATAAAACTTTATAATTATTTAATACTTTTTTGTTTACCTTAGAAAGATAATGTAAAGATTGTTCAGTTAGCTCTTGTTCTGAATACATAAAACCTAAATTTTGCTGAACCATTAATATCCAATTTTCTTCATTAAGTTTTTGAAACGTATGTAATGCCTCGTAATAAAAATCTGCTGCTAATTCATAATTTTTTAAATCTGTACACATTAATCCGAGTAAATTGTTACAAAAAGCAACATTTGTTTCAAAAGTATCGTTTTTAAGAAATACTTTCTTAGATACTAAGACCTCTTTTATTCCTAAAAGAGATTCAAAATTGTCATATAAAGAAATGGCTAACATATAATGGAATTCTGCATATTCTAATTCATCAGGAACATCATGTAATAATTCTTTTGCTTTATAGAAATAAGCTTTTCCCTCAATATAATTTCCCACAGCGTTAAAATAAATTGCTTTAAAAAATGTGTAGTAGTATCCTAAAATACCTGTAAGCGGTATATCGAAAGTATCAATAACATCAAAACTATCTTTTGAAATATTGAAATTATCTAGTAAGAAATTATATCGAAAGTGAATAAGGTGATAGTGAAGAGCCAAATCAGAGTTTTTTTGGAATTCATCAAAATGCAAGTCGATTTTTTCTTTTAAGATAATAGAACTGTTTGAGTCCCTTTTACGAATAGCTGCATACAAATCATTTAATTGCTGTGATAAAGATTCGATATTGTGTAATGAACTGTTCATTATATCCCCCTCTTATATTTCCACATTAAAAATCCCCTTTAATTATAACAAAATAAAAATATTTCTGAATAATAAAACTATATTTCTCAAGTTTATTATGACATAAACTTTCAATATATATAAATTTTTCTGTAATTGGAGTATAACAACTAATTCGTAATATATTTCATGCATATATGCATATCCAAAATTTACATCATTTTGGATTTAAATGTAAAATGTTGTTTATTTGAAGGGAAGACTGTTAGGATTCGTCCATAATTGGCTGAATATGACTCTACAAGGATGCAGCAAATTTCTTTAGGATTCCCTAAAAACCTCGAATATAACTCTAACAACCATCCCCAACCCCTTCCAAGCTTGGAAGGGACTCGCTTGGCGCTAGCCAGGCAAACAGGTTTGGAAGACCTTCAAACCTATTTGCATAGGTTCAAGCGTTTGGGATAGGCGAATCTGTCCATTCCTTATCCTCCCTCGCCAAGAACGCTCAGTCCGGTATCATGGACAGATACCATGTGTACGCTACTATTGTTTGATAGTGAGAATAATAGGTTTTAAAATAAGGAATTCTCCAAGTATGATGGAGGGTTCCTTATTTTTCGTTCGATTAATACGGGGAATGACTACAATTTATATGGAAACAGAAACAACCTTCATGAAATTTTGCATCTACAAACTCCCTGCGTTCAAAAAACTTGCACAGAATGAAACGTGTAAAAACGGAATAAAATTTATACTTATTTCATGTAAAACGAAAATAAAAATAAAACGTTGAATAAAATTTATTTCTGTTTTATATAAAGATAAAATATAAATAGAATAAATTTTATTCTATTTATATTGAAAACGGAATAAAATTGATGTATAATAAGGGTGTAAGAAGAAAATGAAATAAATTTTATTTTTTATAATTGTTATTTAGAATAAAAAAGGTAGGAGGAACTGAAATGACGAATGGAAATCTTAGTGTGGTAGAAAAAATTAAAGTGAATGTGGAAGCTGATCTCGGAAATAGTAATTTGAAAATTTTTATTAATGATGAATACGTAACTGTACCGAATGTCTTTCAACGTGTTCATGGGGGAATGGATGCCTATGAATCTGATGAAAATAAGAATGTACTAAATTTATTGGAGAATTTATATGTTCATGTATCTAGTAGTGCAATTAAAAGGAATGGAAGTTTTTTAATCGGGAAACGTGCCATGCAAAACTCTGAAAAAATGAAAGCGATGAATATTAAGATTGCCAATAAACATGAAGAAGATCTTCCAATTATTAATACATTAAGTGTTATTGGAGCAAAAATGATTCAAAAAGTATATAAAGAGACAAAAGCGATTCCTGATGTATTGAATATAGATATAGATTTAATAACTGCTATTCCTGCAAGTCAACATACCCCTAAGACAGCTCAATTCCTTGTAAACAGATTTACAGAGAATAAACATGTGGTAATCATCTATGTCGGTGACAGACCTATCACAGTACAAGTTGAATGCTCTAAAGTACGAGTTACAAAGGAAGCATTAGCAGCGTTATATGCGATTACAGAAGCTCCAGATGAAATGTTCAAAGAGTTTCAGGAACTATACAAAGATCGTTTAGATAATAAAAAGATTACAGGAGACTTCTTTAAAGATAAAAAAATTCTACATACGGATATTGGCGAAGGAACAAGTGAGTATATTTTTACCGATGGTTTAAGTCCAGTCTTAGACAGTTGTTCTGGTGAAAGAAGAGGAATTGGTCATGCAATTGAAGAAGCGTGTACCTTGTTAAATAAAGAAAGAACAACTAATTTTAAGAGACAGCAATTTACTGAAATTCTTTTAAATAAAAATGATAAATACTATGAGGATGCATCCGAATTTATATACAATACAAGATTTGAACAAGCGGAACTAATTCAAGAAGATGTAGAAAACAAATTCACGAATGATACAGGCGGTCAGGCTGAGGTGTTAGCTGTGTACGGAGGTGGTAGTATCTCGTTAAAAGAAGAATTATATGATGAATTATTAAGGTTGTGTAAAAGAACGGGTATGATGTTATTATATGTTCCAGAAAAATATGCAATAGAATTAAATCCAAAAGGTATGAATGTTTTGAGAAAAATCATTGATTAAAAAAACAAATATCAAAGTAGAAAAATACGTCATATATATAAGTCCCACTTATATTTTCGACATCACCATATGATGTTTAAAACATCCAATAAATCGGTATGACTTACATCTAAATGAATTTAGGCATGGTGAATTTCTAAGGAGGACTTATATATGTAAAAAGGTGAGTTGAAATGAAACAAGAACAATATAATTGGAAATTTAAAAAGATGACAGATGATCCAAGTTTTAAAGAGTGGCATAGTAACCAAGATAATATCTCACACTCATTGAATACATTGGTTAGCTTTATCATTCGTTTAATTGGAACAGGTGATTTAGGAAGTTTCGATAATCAAACAAAACTGCAACAAGTTTTATTACTACAAGATGAATCATTTATTAATGCCGTTGCGAAGAGAGTTAATACTCGTTCATCAAGTAGCTTTGTTGATACAGATCAGGAAAGAATAGATGAAAAAACAGTATTAAAAGAAATGAGTACAGAAGCTTCGAACCAGCAAATTCAAACAATAGAACAAGAAGCTCAAAAGATGATAAAAGAAGAACATTCAACAGAAAACAATAATCTAGAAACATATGAAGAAGTAAAGAAAAATGCAAAAAACTTTTTTTAAAAAGGTGGAATTGAACTGTATATAGAATTAGATTTCGTCATGCAATATTTAGATCATAAAAAGATACCTTGTACGTTTGTGCTGCAAGGCGGGAAGTCGGTAAAGGGAATTATAGATGGGAGAGATACCTATACTATTTTCGTTCAAACAGAAGAAAAGACGCATTGTTTGTTTAAAGGTTCCATTATGGATATTATTCCAGCGGAGAAATTAGATTTAAAAGAAATTAAAGACATTACCTATAACTGGAATGAAGAACAAATGAAGAAAAAACAATTGAGGCAAAAAAAATAACATCAGTAAAAATCCCTGTTCGTAGAAACGGAATTCTAAGACAGGGATTTTTCTTGTTGTATTGCTTTTATTCTCATCATTGTTGTGAGATATGCTAAATCTTCTAAATAGCAATACTCACAGATTTTTTGATTAGAAAACTGAAGTGTGGAGATTTTAATTTTGTGCATTTCTTCTTTGTTCGAGTGTTTGAAATCATCTGCTGTTTTTTTGATTTTACGTGATTTACTATAACTGAGGTGTCCAATTAAATCATTGCATTTTATACAATGCTTCATTGAGCACCACGTTTCGATAAGTAACTTATTATTTGAATCAAGTGGAGTCCTTCTTTCAATAAATATTTTAAAATGAAGAGAGGATTTTATCATTTATTGTGATAAGACACCTCTCTAAATACAGTTTCAAATTTACCTTTTTCGTTATCCCATTTGCTCTTACTCATAATGAGATAACGAACATAATGATTGTCGGATTTATTGTGAGCTGATATCATCATTGCATCTTTTTTGCTATAGCAAGATATATCGTGTATTCTCCACGTCTTTTGCAAGTCAAATGAAGAATGTTTCAGATTTTCACAAGCTTGTTCTAGGTTACTTGCTTGGATGAATAAAAGTGTACTATCAAACATATTTAACGCAACGTACGTTGTCAGATGCATGGAAATAATAATCTCCTTTTGTATGAGTATAGTTACTTTAAAAGGCCTATAGAGCTACAGAAGAATGTTTGGAAACAGTATTGTTATTTTCATCTTCAGATGAAATATATTTTATTTGCTGTGCGCTAGAAAATAAATTCTCGATTTTTTCATTAACACGAATAGAAATTGATTCAAATAATACTTCTCGTTCTTCGATAGATAGATGCTCAATATTGAAATATTTTTCTGTTAGTTCACCAGTATCTTTACACAGCTTCTCTCTTTTTTTCTTTTCCTCAAGTTTCATTTTTCTTTTTAATTCTTGTTTTGCTTTCTTGAGTTGTTCTTCTTTTTCTAGAAGTGCTTTTAGTTTTTCTTCGGTTTTATTACTCATGTAATCTACCACCTTTTATAAATTACTTTGTTAATCTACTAAGTATTTTCTTTTTTATGAAAACGATTAGGTGTATTCGCTTTGATGTAATTAGAAAATATTTTAAATACTTCCTCTCGATCTTCAATTGTCATGTGATACATATCGAAGTATTTTTCGCATAATGCACCAGTTTCTATTAATCGTTTCGTTCGTTTTTTTCTATCATGCTGTTTATCTTGAAATTGCAATTCTCGTTTTGTGATTTTTAAGTATTCTAATTCTCGTTCAATCTTTTTTAGTTCCGTTTCATGTTTCACTTTTTATCACCTGAATTCCAGTATATAGAAAAACTATGTACATCAATTATAATTTGTGTGGATAATAAAATCAATAAAAATAATTCAGAAAATTATAGAAAGAAAGAAGAAAAGATGGTAAAATATTCACTGTAAGGAACGTACAGTGCGCACTTACACAAACTTTCAGTTTGTACGTTTTACCAACCGAAATACATCGGTTGTTCCCTACGGGGTTTGTATAGTGGAAGTATCAAATTTGAGGAGGTGAACTAGGATATGGCGATCTATCATTTAAAGGTAAAAACAATTTCAAGAAAGAAACAACAAAATGTAGTAGCGAGTGCTGCGTATCGAAGTGGTGAATCATTGCATTGTGAACGAACAAAAGAAACAAAATACTACTCTCGTACCGTGCAACCTGAGACGCATATCCTAGCACCTTCTGAAGCACCATCATGGGTTTTTCTTCGTCAAGATTTATGGAATGAAGTAGAACGTTTTGAAAAAAGAGGAAACAGTCGCTTAGCAAGAGAAGTGGTTGTAGCAATCCCAAATGAATTGTCAGAATCGGAGCAACGAGAACTTGTTTTAACATTTGCACATGATACATTTGTACAACAAGGCATGATTGCTGATGTTGCCATTCACCGTGATGACAAAAATAATCCTCATGCCCACATTTTATTGACAACTCGTGAGATTTCTCAGGATGGATTTGTGAAAAAGAAAAATAGAGATTGGGATAAGAAAGAAAATCTACTTGCATGGAGAGAAGCATGGGCGAAGTATACAAATTTGTCTTTAGAAAAAGAAAATGTACAAGAGAGAATTGACCATCGTTCTTACGAAGAACGAGGAATTGAGTTGTTACCAACAAAGCATGTCGGTTATAAAGAACATCAGTTAGAGAAACGTGGGATTCGTACAGAAACAGGAGAATATAATCGTCGTGTGCAAGCCTATAATCAGCGTCTTATTTCCTTACAAGAAAAGAGACAATCGCTCGTTAAAGAACAACAAAAGAAAGAAACAGATTCGATTTCAAAAGTAGAGATATCCGTCAAAGGATATGTCGCTCTTCATAAAAAAATTGAGCTTGTTACGAAACAACAAGAACGTTTACAAGATAATAAATCGAAACAGAAATTACATTCTTATACATGGTTAAAAGAGCAAATTGAAACATCCGCTTATCGACAGTTAGAAGAGAAAAATCTGCACGTATATATTCAAGAACAACCAATGGAATTACAAGGTGAATATTCGGTTCGCATGTATGAAAAAATGAAAGAATTGCAAACAGAAGATATGGTGTCACTTGTAGAAGCGGTCGAGCGTGACATGGTTATGGAAAAGGTTGAAAGTCATCTGAAGCAATCTGTAACTTATGAACGTCTACAATCTCATGTAGTCCTGTTAGATCGTTGGGAAAAGAGTATGCAAAAACAGCAGAATAATGGACGTATTTCGGATACTCGTTATGTGTCAAATATGAATATATTACAAGCGCAAAGAGAGGATACGAAGCAAGCCATTCAGTGGTATGAATTGCAAGCGATGTCCTATCTTTCTCGCCAAGGATACAGCGTATATCTTCGTGATTGGAAGGAAGAAAAACACCCAGAAATTGCGATTCAATTGTTAGAAGAAATGAAACAATCGCCTACAATTTCTATGGGCATGATTGTGCAAAGAGTGAAAGAAAATGAAGTGTTATCAGAAGCGCAAAAAATTATCAGAAAAGAAGTAACCATTGATGCCATTGATATGCGAAGAAAGCAACTCCATAAATGGAAAGTGGCGGAACAAAAACAAAAACGTTCGGAACGTGTGGAACACATTATTGAGCAAGCAAAAGTGTTAGTGAAAGCTCGTAAGATTTTAGTAGAACGTTGTGAACAAGAGTTGAAACAATATCCGAAAACACAAGGGATTATTCAATCATTAGGGATGACAGAAAATAGCCCTGTTATGAGTAAGTGGTTAAGCTGGAAACAAGCGATGGGAAGAGATGTAACAGAAGAAGAAAGTATGTCTTATGTAACAAAACTTTCGCTACAGCAAAAAGAAGAAAAAATGTTACAGGAAGCCAAAAAAGTATTAAGAAAAGAAGTAACCTATCACAGTGTGTCTGTGGCTATTGACCAGTTGCAAGAACAATTAACGGATACACCAATTAAAATCATCTTGAATGAAGCTAGAACAAAAAGAATGGCATATGAACTTGCGATTGAACGAGCAGGTGAGTATCAAAAACTTTCTTCAAAGTGGAGAAAAACAAGTTCTCATCAATATCAATTAGAGAAATTAAAAACGTGGTTAACTCAAAAAGGAATTGATGTAAATAACCTAGCATATAGTTTACAACGAATGAAGTGGAATGTAGGGAAAATAGAGAAAGAAGCGCTTCGGAAAGAACGGATAGCGGAAGTGCAATTACCACGTATACAACAAGCGAAAAAGGTATTAGAAGAACAGGCGATTCGTTATGTAGGAGAAACGTATCCAGAGCTAAAAGACTTGTATACCCATCGTCATTTACTGAGTCAAAAAGAGCGACAAGTATTGGTTCAAATGAAGCTGTGGAATGAAGAAAGTGGCAAGGTGTATGATTTTGTGAATCGTCAAGGGAACTTGGAAGACCTACAAGATAAAATTATTCGTAAAAAATTGCATGTGAAGCAAAGTATTTCACATGTATCAGCGGTGGTACAAAAATTTGCGAAAGTACACCAGGCAGAACAAGTCTTAGCACAAGCAGAAGAAGAGAAGAAAGAGTTAGAAACAAAAGGGAATACGTTCAAGCGAGTGGTACTACGAGACCAAACATTACTCAAAGAGTATCAGGCTGTACAGGAGCGTATTGAAAAGGCGAAAGAGGTTCTACAAATCAAGCAAGAGTTAGTCAAAGAAAATGGGGAAGCACGCCAAGCAGAGTTGGAAGAACTGAAGTTGTCGTATCATCAATTCCAAGAAAAAGAAAATCGTTTAGATGGCTTACTGGAAGTGTCAGATATTCTGGAGCGTACGCGTCAAAAAATGCAGCAAGAAGCAAAAGAAAGAGAATATGAGCATCAACAAGCAATCAGAAGGAAAAAAATGAAACATAGAGGTTTAGAACTCTAGAAGGAAAGGGTGAATAGCTTGAAACAGACAAAGGTGTTATATAGTGTCATCGGTGCTTTACTCCTTGTAGTGGGAGTTATGGTCGGAATCATCGTAGCCAAAAGCGGTGATTCCTCTCCTACGGAACAAGTAGCAAAACAGGAAGTACAACAGACCTCTCAAAAGAAAGAGCAAAAAAAGAAATTAACAGCTGATGATGTAAGAGTCGTGGAGCAACGCACGAAAGAATATTTAGATCCCTATGTACGTGTGGAAGGGTTGAAAATTTCTGATGAAATGGTGCGTGAGATACAACAGAAGTTTTTAACAAAGCGTGTACAAGAAGAAGTATTACCGAAGCATACATATCTCGCAGATTGGCGTGGGGCAACACAACAAGGGATGGTACAAACTTATCAACTACTAGACAAATACAGTCAAATTGATCAGCCTAGTCAAACAATCACGACATATGTGAAATATAGTAAGCCTGCTGATGTATACGGACAAACTGTAGATATTGAGTTTTGGATAGAGTGGATAGAAGAAAATAAAGAATGGCGCATTAATAGCAGTTCGAACTGGATTAATCATTCAACAGGTGAAATGCTTCCTGAAGCAAAACCGATTTCTGATAATAAGCGAAATATTTTAAAAGGTGGAAGAGAAATTCGCTTCCCTATCAACCATTGATGAAAAAATATAATCTTGAGTAGAAACGCTATTTGATGAAATAGCGTTTTTTTGTGTGTACAACTTTAGTTTTCTTCTACTCCCTCATATGTATCTAAAGAACCTAGAATTTTATCAGGATGGTGAGGATACATGGGACAATATCAGATGTTGTACAGCACACCGTATCTTTATTCTTCTCGAACGTTACAGGAAATGTATAGGGGTGCGAGAAAAGAGGACGATATCACTGCAATACAAGGGCATATGCTCCGTCATGACGTGTATTTAGATCGGCAATATCGAGGGTACTATTCTTTGAGTGAAAAAATTGAAGATGATTTGTATGGAAACGAACATCCCGTCTCTTGGAATGAATTATTAGAAGATTATCAGTTGTTTAAGGATTCCCAAGGGAATTTATCCATTCAACCGAAAGGATGGCGATAACATGACCATTATAGGCGAATTAGGGATTGTATATGGCTTGACAGGTGCAACTGTTATGGGTATTAAATTGCTGAACAGAAAAGGGCTTCACCTTCCCGATTGGATGCTACGTGCGGGTCTCAAATGCTTGTTGATTGGCACGGTCTGGTATGTGCTACGTGATATGCTCGATGTATTTCTACGCTAGTATTTTATCGGGTAGTTGAAGGGAGCTGTCGCAATGCATGGAAACAACTTCTTTCTTATGTACTACATAACCCCAACTACCTCTAGGGAGGTATGGAGTATATGTTTTCGCTTTTATTCGTACCAATTACATTTTTGACAGTGTCGTATTTTTATAAGGGAAGAGAGCTAAGTGATAAAAAGAAAATCAAAGCGTTTTTTGAAATTACGAAAGTGTGCGTACAACATAAAGGAGAAATGCAGTACCCCGTATTTTTGAAACAAACAGAGGATGATATTAGTACAACATTTGTCTATCGGCTGCCATTAGGTGTGCCGAGTCAGCTCATACAGAAGTTAGCGCAAGTATTAGAGGAAGGGCTGTATAAACCCGTCATGATTTCCTTTCAACGACGGGAGCTGTTTATACGGGTATTCCAGCAATGTATTCCTGAAAAATGGCATTGGTCGAGTGAATTGTTACGAGAGAAGACATGGAACGTCATCATGGGAAGAGCGTTAGACCGTATGATATATCATGATTTTGAAAAAACACCGCATATGTGCGTGAGTGGGATGACTCGTTTTGGCAAGACAGTTTTTCTCAAAAATATGATGACCAGCTTAATTTTACAGCAACCCAGTCATGTGAAATTCTATGTGATTGACTTAAAAGAAGGATTGGAATTCAGCCCTTACAAGGACTTGGCACAAGTAGAAGAAGTGGCGGAGAATCCCATGCAAGCATTTGATATGTTGACACGAATTCGTGAAAAGATGGTGGAACAGGTCGTACGCATGAAAGAATCTTATTTTACCAACATTGTAGATACACCAATCAAAGAACGCTATTTCATTATAGTTGATGAATCAGCGAACTTGTGTCCAACACAGGGATTGCCAAAACAAAAGAGAGATATGCTCTATATGTGTCAAGAAATGTTATCGGAAATAGCGAGGATTGGCGGAGCATTGGGGTTTCGCCTGATTTTTTGCACCCAGTACCCGACTTCTGATACATTACCGAGACAAATAAAACAAAACAGTGACGCCAAGATTGGATTCCGCTTACCGACCGTAGTGGCTTCACAGGTGGCGATAGATGAAAGTGGATTAGAAGAACTTCCATCCATACCAGGGCGAGCGCTTTTCAAAACAGATCGTGTAGAAGAAATTCAAGTGCCTTATCTGTCCAATAAGGAAATGTGGAATGCATTAAAACAGTATAAGGTGGTGAAACAAATTGAAATATCAAAAACTGAAACAAAAAGCGAGACAAATCGAGATTTTATCGAGTTTAAGTAAATTGGAATTTGCGTCTAGACGACAGTTGCAAGCCATTCATTGTCTAGGTAGCATTCGGAATGCCAATCGTATTCTGAAGGATTTACGCTCCTACTGTCATGTGACTTCGCACAACCGAGAGTATGTGTATTATCTCAATAAAAAAGGGATGGCACTACTAGGCATACAGGCAAAAGAAAGAAAAAAGAAGCATCAATTAGAACATATTTTATTGCGAAATGAAGCATGGATGTGGCTAGATTTTCCGAATTGGAAAACAGAGCAAGTCATTACTCTGCGCTATCAAGGAGAAGAAAAAACAATTATCCCAGACGCATTTTTCACAAAAGACAATGTTCCTCACTTTGTAGAAGTAGACCGGCTACAGCATATGAAAGTAAATGAAAAGAAAATACAGTATTATGCTTATTTAACTAACATTTATCAGAAGCAAAAACAAATAAAGCCCATTATCATTTTTTGTACGATTTCTGACTGTAGGGAGAAGCAATTAATGAAGTATGCGCTGAAACATAATGTGTATGTGCAGACGTATTTGTTACAGGATGTTATATAAAAAGGTTGAGTTAGAGCCAGAAATCTGTATAATCAACATTTTTATTTGTTAACTTTTTTACTGTATTAATAATCTTTGAGCCAGTTTTTAGAGATGGAAGGAAGGCATTTCCTCTACACAATCGACTAATGGTTCCCTCACTTACACCGCTTTTTTTAGCAATTTCATGTTGTGTTAAGTTATGTTTATCTATAAATTTCCCAAACTTACTTCTAGGTTTCCCTATTCCAAACCAACTCATGTTTTCACCTCAAAGGAATGTGATTTTAGATATTAGCATGTCCAAAACTTTAATTTTTAAAACCTTTGATAAGTTGTAATTCTGAAGAAACGTTTATCATATAAATAAAGAAAGAATTTCAAAGAGTGAAAAATTGTAATTATTTTACGGAATATAGCATACATATTAATAGCTACAAGTTGCGACTACACTGAAGTATAAATTGCAACTTGTTGTAAAGGGTATGCTAGTAAAATAAAAAAGCGAAAACTCTTACTCTCGCAAGGGGTTTCGCTTTTTGTATGAAGTGAAGAATTGGAAGTAGATAAGAAGAAAACTAATAATTTCACGTACTATAATGTAAAAACATGTAAAATAAAAGAGGAACATCTGAAATAAGGGGTTTTCTCTGTCATCCTGTCGATATTTGCTGTATAATAAGGAAGATTAATTAATATGACTTCCAATATGCGGAGTTTAACATGTTTCACTTTTTTCATAGTAGCTTCAACAAAAATCAAAATCCCTATGTATAGCAGGCACACAATACTGACGTTGTATTGTATGCCTGCTTGTAAATGTCAACATAAACATGTACA
>NZ_JXIS01000080.1:0-14139 GCF_000836715.1 Bacillus sp. L_1B0_5
GTTTGTCCATTATTTGCACCAGAACCCTTTTATGTTATAATATAATACTCAGCCAATATTTATACTATACAACGACGTCTAAAATAGTAACTGAAAAACCCATCCCTATTCTATATAGATATGGGTTTTTCTACTTATGGTTTATCATATAAAACCCAACATGAAGCGGAGAGATTGGTACTATGTATCCTAAGTTTTTTGATAAAATGGCCTTTTCAAAAGAGCATAAAGATTTATTAATTCAGTTGTATAATAAAGAAATTACAAGAAATGAGTATAATCGTGTATTAAACAATTTATATGAGACAAAGCCTAAGGTAAATGAAAATAAGAAACAAGATAAAGTGCTGGGTTCTGTTACAAAGTTTTTTTAACAGATAAAAATTTAGTATGATTACAGGTTACACTTTTTTCACAAGTCTTATCCCGATTTGAAATATGAAAGTAAGACTTCTAAAATGTTATGTCTTAGAAGTCTTACTTTCATATATGGGTCTTGCAATATTATCTTTCTTGTCCTTCTGTTTGATTCGCTTGGAACTCCATATTCATCGCAATACTATCTCCCTGGAACATATTTTGATCCGTACCATTGTCTTCAAAGGTAAATTTCATCCAAAACCAATCCGTTTTTCCAGATTTTAATCCACCTGTTTCTGCCCATTTTGACAGGAATATTTTTTGAGAAGCAACTTCTGGATGTTGTGATTTTAATTCTGCCAAGGTTGTTTCATATACAGGACTTTTCTCTGGATCCCAATCCCACAGAAACTGTACTTTAATGTGTTTACCAAAATCTTCAACACCATTATCTTTTTTAAAATCGTTCACAGTATAATCAACCTTCATCACGATATCTTTGATATCCAACGTACCACTATTTTTTATATTAAATTTTTTTAATATTTTATCCCCTGGTTTTAAATTGTCTAGATTAAGAGATGTGGTAGGCTGCATAGCAAAATCTAATGTTCCAGCAGCAAATTTATTATTTGTGACCTCTTGATCACTAAAATATGCATAGGTTCCCCCACCAATCAAAGATAAACCAAGAGCGGCTGAAACCACTCCAGCACCTAATTTCTTTTTTAATGACATTTTTTGTGCCTCCCATATAATTTTTTTCCCTAATCATCAACAAGGGCCCCTTAATACAGATATATCATAAAATGTAAAAATTTTATATTAAAATCAAAAAAATCGTATTGAGAAAATTAAGTTACTGCCTATCTTCAATAAATGAAAATGAACAAGAAAGTCTTAGCCCTCCCTATGAACGAGTAGAAAATAGAGATAATTCAATTATGTACCGATTTGGAGCGTCTCCTATCTAGTCAAAAGGATAACAAGTTGTTCCTGTTAATGTGGGCTCACGTTTTTCTGCAATAACTGTTCGATTTTATGAATCTGTTACCCAATGCTTTTTAATTTTATATGTATAAGGATTGTAAATTGGTTAAATATAGTCCCTCAAAATTACCTTCTCCTAAAAAAGAAAATTCTCATGCAACAATAGAGAAAGTAAACATCTGTTTAAAAAGATATACCTTTACAAACAGGAAAAGAACATCTAGGAAACATTGAATCATCAAGTTTATAAAGGTGGCTAAGATTATTTTATAAACGTTTATTTTTATCGAAGACCTTTATAAACTAAAGTGATATAATTGTGGTAACAAATGTAAGGAGCATGTTAAATATGGCAAATATTTATGGATATATACGTGTAAGTACAAAAGATCAAAATGAACAACGTCAATTACATAAGATGATGGAAAGAGGAGTGGAAGCTCGGCGTATTTTTGTCGACAAAGCAAGCGGACGACATTTTGATCGTCCGCAATATCAATTGCTGAGAAAAGTATTGAGTCAAGGTGATATTGTCTATGTAGATGCTTTAGATCGTATGGGGCGTAATTATGATGAAGTAATTTCAGAGTGGAAATACATAACAAGAGAATTACAAGCTGATATTATTGTTTTAGAAAATGAAACTTTATTCGATAGCCGTAAGTTCCGTGAAATGGGTGACATGGGTCGGTTGATGGAAGATCAATTTTTATCTTTGCTTTCCTATGTTGCAGATCAAGAGCGTAAAAAAATTCATCAGCGACAAGCGGAAGGGATTGCGGTAGCCAAATCTCAAGGAAAACATTTAGGTCGTCCTCAATGTAACCTTTCAACATTAAATCAAAAGCAAATACTTATAATAGAAGAAACGTATCCTAAATGGAAAAATAGAGAAATAACTGGAGTTCAATTTATGACAATATTAGAACTAAAGAAAAATACTTTTTACAAAATAATCAAGGAATATGAAAGTACACTAAATCAAGACCAGCTATAAGCTGGTTATTTTTTATTCCAATAGGTAGTTAAGCTCCTAGAACCCTTTCAATATAGAAACGAATCCTCTAACGTACAGGAAATCGGCTGAATATGTCTAAACGTACAATTTTCTTTTTTGATATGGTGCCCCTTTTATGAAATCTTAAATTGATGGATGCGTAAGGGCTCCCCTTGTAGTATTGTCTAAAAATTATTTTCAGATAATGATAAAATCGAATGTAAGCCTTAGTATATTTTTTTACCTCATGTCCTTAAAAAAGGTTGGTAATATCAATATAAGGCACACAAAGTTCATCAGCTTAATGTCCATAGTTGTGTCTGCTAGTTTCCATTTTCTAGCATCTATTCTGGAAGTACGATCGTTTTTATCATATATACTGCCCGTTGCAATATAAGCCTTTAGTAGATATGCTTCTATTAATTTTCACTTTCTGTAGTATTTGGGACAACTGATATTGTTACACTACCTTTATCCGTTCCAATAATAATAGTACCTGATCCTGGTTTGCTTCGCTTAAATAAAACTACAAACTCACGATTGAGTTCCACCTCTTCATCTAAAAATACTAAGGTATATTGATTATTGAATGTTCCGTCGCGAAGTTTTCTAATTGTAAATCAAAATATTATACTGTTAAAATTCCTATTTACATATAAATATTTTTCAAATATAAAATAAACATCATTTTAAATATTGTTTATCTAAGACTAGGAGTATTAAAATTATCTACAGGAAGGTATATTAAAACATTTAAAAATCACTCGAGAGGTTGGATCTAATGAAAAAGAATAGCACAATTATTATAATATTTCTCCTTTTATATTTATTTATAAGTGGCATAGGTGATGTTATAAATGGAAAAACAGGAATGTATGATTATATATGGATCGTTGTAGTTGCATTTGCCATAGTATACAGTTTACACACTTTGTATTCTTTATATAGTAATAAAGGGAAATAACTCCGAAAAATCCCGATATAAAAATATATGCAAATATGCATAATGTATTGTTTTTCATTTATATAAATCGTACAATTCAAATGCAATTATAAATTGGATTGTAAAAACATAAATGGAAAGAGGTAACGAAAATGGAATTTGATGTTTTATTTGAGATTGCGAAAAATTTTAATCTTCCTGAAAGTACAGCAACTAAGGTGTACAATGCAGTAAATAATGGAGCAGATGCATGGGCAGTAGCTTCTATCATCATTGCTGCAACAGGGCCTTTCTCAATTGGAGTAGGTGCAGTTTATTTGTTAATTAAGAATCAAATGAAGAAAACTGCTGCTTCAGTTGCTATTGCTTGGTAATTAACTTTTAAAAAATAAGACTGTCTCCTTTCTTGAGATGGTCTTATTTTTTGTTAAAATTCATAATTTGGGCAATTGCGGTATAATTGCCTTTTTCTGTATTATATTTTTAAAAGGAGTTCTTAAATGGAGAAACTAAGTAATATATTTACACTTATATTTATGCAACATATTTTACATTTTCGTTGGCTTGTATCTCGTTATAATCCATATTTAATTTTAAATAAAAGGATGGTTCTTCAAGTCATCATTACAATTTCAATCTCGCTATCTCTTGTTTTTTATTTTACATTTTTATCTATCTTTCATTTTATTCAAATGAGTGGCATTACACTATCACTAAGTTTAATTAAAAAGATGTATGCTATTTTTTATATTTTGTTATTTATTTCTTTAGTAAGAGGTTCTTTTAACGATGTGTATCTTCGTGCATTTTTTTCTCATGATATTCAACTCTTAAGACTAAGAAATCTGAATACTTTTAATATCCAATTTGCTAAGCTAGTAGATACCTATTTCTTAAATATAATAATGTTTGTACTACCTTTACAGATTGGTATTTTTTACTCAATGATAAAGGTTTCAGGCTTAAAAATACCTTTTTATAGTTTTTGTACTATTTTTGGCGTATTAATTTTTGCACTTCTTTGTAGAATGACACTATTATTAGTGACATACATTTTTGGAAAAGGAAATTCTAATTCTTCATTAGTTACTCATAGTTTAATTTTTGTCTTTAAGTTATTAATTGCTGGGTTTATAACTTTTATAGTAGTAAGGTATTTCTTTGATAAACATCTACTCAATGTTTGGATTAATGTATTAAATCATTCGGATTATTTTATTAATGTTTTTGATTACTGGTATCTATGGTTACCTTTATTAACTATAATCCTATTTCTTTTAAATGTATTTATATTACGTAAATATCAAAATCGTTTTAATATATATAAAATAAAAGATGCACAAATTGAGAATAAAGAAAAAGGTTCAATACTTATTAATATATTTATGTCTGAAAAAATTCATTCCAAAATTTTTAATGTCTTTTTTAAAGACTTACTTTTATTAATTAGAGGGGAAAATTTATCTTTAGGCTTTATCAAGGGAGGACTTATTGCCTCAGCTTGTTCTTTAGGGGTGATAACTGCCTTCTCTATGAATTTTTCACAAGATCATCATCAAGGTATTTTTATAATAATAGTTTTATTTCATCAGATAGTTTTATCTGGTTTATTATCAGCAAAGGTTGGAAAATTATCTAGTATTGATCTAGAAAAAAGTTGGATCATTCTGTATCAGTCTCGGCTAAAAAATCCATATTTTATTTATGTGGCTAAATTTTATTTGCATTTTCTAACGATATTCCCGATCATTCTTTTTTCTACTTGTATTTTATTATTCTTTATAAAAGTATCATTCTTCTTAATATTATGCTTCTTGTTAAGTGCTTTATGTATTTGTATAACATTAACTCTAAGTTTTATTTTAGGAAGTGCTTGTTTTCCTAATTTTAGTTGGGAAAGTAAAGATAAAGTTAATACTTCGGTTCTCGGACATTTAATAGAAAATTTATTTATACGTTCATATGAAGTAATAAATGTTGCTTTTATAGGAACAAAAGCAGCATTTTTATATGCTGAAAAAATATCGCTACAAGATTTTCTATTCAGTTATATACAAGTCATTTTAGTTACTACATTAATTTGGAGCTTTATTATTCTAATTATTTTAAAAGCCCCTTTATGGAAAGGATGGAAAATCAAATGATAATTACGAAAGACTTAATATACAAATATGAAAATACAGAGACAGATACGTTGAAATCTATTTCATTATCTCTAAAGGAGGGAGAAATTATTGGGTTATTAGGACATAATGGCGCAGGGAAAACCACTTTATTAGAGTGTTTAAGTGGTATTCGACAAGTAACAAGTGGAGACATAAATATTGATAATACAGATAATAACAAATATAAAAATGTAAGTTACA
The DNA here is from genome assembly GCF_000836715.1 of Bacillus sp. L_1B0_5. Classification (NCBI taxonomy): domain Bacteria; kingdom Bacillati; phylum Bacillota; class Bacilli; order Caryophanales; family Bacillaceae; genus Bacillus; species Bacillus sp. L_1B0_5. Next base: position 5,657 of record NZ_JXIS01000080.1, read on the forward strand.
TACCTAATGATTTGTACTTATATAATATGTTAACCATTCAGGAAACATTAATCTTTATGGGACGACTTTATTCGATGAGTACTAAAGAAATACTTGAAAAAGTGGAGCCCTTGTTAAAATTATTTTCATTGGAGAACAAACAAAATGAATATATAAAAAATTTATCTTATGGTATGAAACAAAAAGTAGCTCTTATATTAGGTATACTTGATTCCCCTAAATATTTGTTACTAGATGAGCCAATGAATGGTTACGATGCCTTGTCCACTAAAACTACAAAGGATTTTTTGGTGAATTTTTCTAAACGAAATTCAGCAGGTGTTTTGTTATCCTCTCATCGATTAGACATTGTAGAAGATATTTGTGATCGTGTTTATGTAATTAATCAAGGGAATGTAATTTTTGAAGGACTAGTATCGACTTTAAAGAATGATCGTTCTTTTGAAGATGCTTTAATAGGTATAGTTCAAGGTGAAGAGATAAATGAAGAGAAATAATAAAAAAAGCAATGTTGATATTAAATGTAGTAAAAAGTGGATATCTAAACAGCATTTTTGGAAATTATTTTTTTCTTCAGCATGTATTTATGTGTCCGCATTTATTTTAGGGCTAATATTATCAAAATATATTGGAGTCGAAGCAGGGAAAACTGTAGGTGCACAAAGTAGTGCAATTGATTATATAACTCATAATTTGAAAAGTGCCGTTTTTGTGGCTAGTGGATTAATCACTTTATCATTAAGTACAATATATTATTTGTTTTTAAATGGATTTTTCCTTGGCGCAACACTTGTTGCAGTCGGTGATTTTCACTCATATGGTGTAGCGATTGCAAGCATTTTAGTACATGGTATCTTTGAACTTCCAGCTATTATTCTAGTAGGTGGTATAGGCTTATATCCTGTATGTATTATCTATTATTTATTAAGAAACAAAAAAATAAATATTAGGGTACACTTAAGAAATTGTGTTTTTATGGCTGTTATGTCTATTAGCCTATTTATAATTGCAGCTGTCTTAGAAGCATATGTTTCCCCAATAATTATTAATTGGGTAAGTTAATCGTGTATTTATAAGGTTTTTTTGGGTTTTGTGGAAAATGAGATTAACTTTATCCGCTTTCATTCCAACTATTAGATATGCTTAAAGGAGAATATATTTATGAAAATTTATAGTTTTATTCATATTTTCTTCTCTCCCAAAAAGGTATTGGAAGAGAATATAAAAAAATATGATTTGATATTACCTGTTATTGTAATAGGATTATGTTCAGCAATTCTAGCGGTTCTATCAGTATTAACATTACCTAATATTAATACTGAGGGTGAGTTACAATATTTAAAAACGATAATGTTAATTTTCGCAGTATTTTTAGGGGTAATTTCACCATTACTAGGTGTAGTTATAAACTCCCTTATTAATTATATTTTGTTAACAATTGTTGATTCCTATGTTGAATTTAGGAAATTAATGATTATTGGTTTTTATGCATATATGCCTGTATTAGTGGACTCATTGCTAAAATTAATTGTTTCAATAAATATAGGTAAAATATTTCCCTATTCACCAACCTCTATTGCAATATTATCGTCGAACCATAATTCATTATTTTCTATGATAGCGAATAGCTTTAGTATTTGTGGGGTTTGGAGCTTGTTTATTTATGCCTTAGGAGTATTTTTAGCTGTAAAAGAAAGTAATTACAATAAAAGAAAGAAAGCAGTAGTTATAATTGTATGTACAAATATAATTTTCACATTACTGGTAAGTATAGTATTTTCTCATTCTTAATATAAGCAGTTTACAATGGTGCTAGGCAATTTAATAGGAAAAAGGGGTGACTTATTTTTTAAGGTTGCCCCTTTTTATTCAATTAGTCATAAAAAATAACCAGTATTTTTAGTGAATTTTAGAAAAGAGGACATTTATGTTAGTGAAAAAGATTCATAGTAAAAGAAACACAAAGAAGTGGATTAGTATTGGAGTTATTGCACTAATCATCATCGTGGCGGCCATCAATATTTCTCTGATGAAAGGTAAGGAAAAGGGTGATGAGAAATCAGATGTTGTTAGGCTTGAGGAAGTAACAGAACGCAAATTAAATAATACGAAGTTAATTTCGGGACAAATAAAACCAGGAAATATCGAAAGCTTCTACGCAGATCAAGCAAAAGGAAAAGTGAAGGATATTGAAGTGAAAGAAGGACAAGAGGTAGAAAAAGGAGCGAAATTATTCTCTTATGATAATGAAGAAATTAATTTACAGATGAAGCAAGTTGAGCTTGATCAGAAGATGGCTGATATGCGTTATGATCAAGGGAAAAAGAAGATTGATTCATTGAAGAAAGAAATTAAGAAAGCAAAAGATAGCGGAGCTGGGAAAGAAGTAACAGATCCGATGGAAGAGCAAGTAAACGAGTTAGAGATAGGACAAAAAACAATTGACCTTGAGAAAGAAAAAGGAAAGTTGCAGAAAGAAGAGTTAAGTAAGAAGCAGAAAGAACTTACGATTTATAGTAATTTTGCTGGTGTTGTTCAAAAGTTAGATAAAGATGCGGCACAAAGTTCATCTCAAGCGTTAGGTGGTCAAGGAAAGGCGTTTTTACAAGTTGCTTCTAAAGATCCGTTCCAAATACAAGGGACGTTAACTGAGCTTCAGAAGTCACAAATTCAAAAGGATCAAACATTCACTGTAACTGCGAAAGCAAACAATAAGAAGAAGTGGACAGGTAAGATTACAGAAGTAAGTGAGTTCCCAACGAGTGCAGAAATGGCTCAAGCGGGTGGTATGGCTGAAGGAACACAAAATATGTCTCAATATACATATAAAGCAAGTCTTGATAGTCAAGATGGTTTATCTCCAGGTTATCACGTTTCATTGCAAGTAAATTTAGAGAATAAGAAGATGATTACTGTTCCGACTAAGAGCATTGTAGAAAAAGATGATGACACATTTGTTTATATCGAAGAGAAAGGAAAGCTTCGTAAGCAAAATGTGAAAAAAGGTTCTACTGATGGAGACTGGACAGAGATTGTTGAAGGCGTAACAGTGGGGCAAAAGGTGGTTAAAAATCCTTCCGATAACGTGTATGACGGAATGGAAGTGAAAGAGAAATGATTACGCTAAATAATATTGCTAAAACATATTATCAAGGGAAATTGGCAGTGCCGATTTTACATGGTATTAGTTTAACGATTCAAAGCGGTGAATTTGTTTCTATTATGGGACCGTCTGGTTCTGGTAAATCAACGCTTATGAATATTATCGGTTGTTTGGATCGTCCAACAGAAGGTGAATATATGTTGGATGATGTGAATATCTTAACAGCAGACGAGTCAAAACTAGCTTTAATTCGTAATGAATATATCGGTTTCGTATTCCAGCACTTTAATTTATTACCGCGTCTTTCGGCAGTGGAAAACGTTGAACTTCCGCTCGTATATGGTGGTGTGAAGAAGGCAGAGCGCCGCAAGCGTGCTTTAGAGGCGTTAGGTAAGGTCGGATTAGCTGATCGTGTGCATCATTTACCGAATGAATTATCAGGTGGACAGAAGCAGCGTGTAGCGATTGCTAGGGCGATTACGAATAACCCAACGTTCATTATGGCCGATGAGCCAACTGGTGCACTTGATACAAAGTCTGGTGAGCAAGTTATGGATATTTTCACGAAGCTTAATGCAGAAGGTACGACAATTGTTATGGTTACGCATGAAGAGGAAGTAGCGGCTTATTCGTCTCGTCGGATTGTTTTGCGAGATGGGAAAATTACAGAAGATAGAAGGTGTGCAGTATGAGTTTACTAGATAGTATGAAAATTGCCTTATCTTCTATATTAGCTCATAAACTGCGTTCAGCTCTTACGATGCTCGGTATTATTATCGGTGTAGGTTCAATTATTACTGTAGTAGCGATTGGCCAAGGCGGAGAAGCCGCCTTAAAATCACAATTTGTTGGATCAGGGAATCAAACAGTTCCCATTCATTATAGTCCTGATATAAATGATTCTTTTGGTATGGATATGCCTGAAGCACCAAAAATAACAGAAGAAGATATTTTTGAACTCAAGAAGATTCCAGAGATTTCACATATCGTAACAACAAATTCAAGTATGGAATCTCTTGATATTGAAGATAAAAAAGAGATGGTGAATATTACAGGATTAGACAATGAGTATTTCACGGTGAATAAAGTGAAAGTACTCAAAGGACGTTCGCTGCAAGAATCAGATGTGGATCAAGGTAATAATGTTGTCATGATTAGTAAACAAATGGAAGATAAGGTGTTTAAAGATGTGAATCCAGTCGGTAAAATCATTGAAATGAAAGGTCAACCGATGCAAATTATTGGTGTCTATCAATCAGATAATGAGTTTATGGGAATGGGATCCTCAGAAGCACTCATTCCAATCTCATTATGGCCGACACTGTATGGAAAAGATGAAATTCAAAATATTTCTGTTCAAGCAAAAAATGTAGATAATTTAGAGAAGGCAGGTAAAAAAGCCGCAGATGTTTTAAACAGTCGTAAACCGAGAGATGCAACTGGTAAATACGAAGTCATGAATTTAAAAGAGATTCAAGAAGGTATTTCGAGAATGACAAATATTATGACAATGATTATCAGTGGTATCGCTGGTATTTCGTTAATTGTTGGTGGTATTGGTGTTATGAACATCATGCTTGTATCTGTAACAGAGCGTACACGTGAAATTGGTGTACGTAAAGCACTTGGCGCAACCCGTAGTAAAATTTTATTACAATTCTTAATTGAAGCAGTTATGTTAACGCTTCTTGGCGGTTTAATTGGTATTGGTCTTGGATATGGCGGGGCATATATCGTTTCCACATTTGCGAAATGGCCACCGCTTGTTTCATGGGAAGTTGTTGTAGGGGGCTTACTGTTCTCAATGACACTTGGTATTATTTTCGGATTAATTCCAGCGAATAAAGCTGCAAAATTAGATCCAATTGAAGCACTTCGCTACGAATAGTTTACTAGTGTAGTAGAGATAAATATCTCTACTACACATACATATTGTTCGAGTGAATTGTTTGTAACATCCTTTAAGAGGATTATATAAATAGAAGGAGGCGCTATAATGGAAGCGAATATGAATACACAAGATGTAAGTGTGAAAAAGCCATCATTATTTGGAATGATTACATCTCCTGGAGTACAATTTGAAAGAATGAAAACAAACAAGAAAGTTTGGGGTATGTTCCTCTTTGTAGCACTGTTACAAGGACTACTAGGTGGTTTAAGTGCGTATGTTATACATACCTCACCCGAGATGCTTAAAATGAAAAAAGAATTAGGTGAACTGGCTGGACAAAGTTCACTTACATCAGAAGTTATTTCTGGAATTGGATCAAGCTTTGCTGGTGCAATGATTGGAACACTATTTATAGCAGCTATTTATAAAATATTTATGATGTTCTTTGGTAATGATACACCTTATAAAACTTTATTGAATATTGTAGTTTATACAAACATTGTCCTTATTATTGGTGGACTTGTTAATACAATTTTAAGTCTAATCTTTGGTACTGGAATGACTCAATATACGAGTTTAGGGTTACTATTTAAGGAGGGTACATTTGCATATGGAATTGGTAATACGATTGAAATATTCTATGTATGGAATTTAGTTTTAATTTGGCTTGGATTACACATTACAGCTGGATTAAGTAAGGTAAAAGCATCAATTCCAATTATTGTTCTATTCATTATTAAAGCAGTATTCTTAGCGGCAATTTTGGTATTAATAGCGAAATTTTTACCTGGGATGCCGTTATAATGAGATAGAATTAGAAAAAGAGTTCATTAAAGAACTCTTTTCTTATTTTCTGTTGTAAACTTTTTGATAAATGTAACTATATTTTTAAAATGAGATTTACAAAATGTATCTTTTGTAAATCTCATTTTATTCTATCTCTACTTTCAACTAGTATTGGAACTAATGTACAATTATAGTATTCGCAATAATTTGAAATCAATTTATTTTAGTTAAAAAGAGGTGTTTTAATGGCTATGCAGCGTGCTATAAATCAAAATGGTGAAGATTCCTATATTTGGATAGTCGAAAAAGGAGATGGCAATACATATTTCTGTCCACATTGTAAAGCACAAGTCAATCCTAGAAAAGGGGATGAGAGGATTCATCATTTTGCGCATGTACCAGGTAGCTCTTGTGCTTTTAGTGGCACTGGTGAATCTAAAAAACATGTAGATATGAAAGAGAACTTTTTTAAACACTTAAAAAAATATCGACCGGAACTTAAAGTTGATATGGAAGCAATCCTTATTCCAGGAAGACGAGCTGATATGGTTATCTATGAAAATGATCAACCATTTGTGGTCGAATTCCAAGCATCAAAAATAGAACGTGAAGAGTTAATAGCCCGGACAAAAGACTATAGTAAAGCAAACATTCCTGTACTATGGATTTTTCATATCAGCCGAGTGAAACTTGATGATTTCAAGAAAAATCAAACCGGACGTATTTCCAATGAACTAGTATATTTAAATAACGCTGATTCACTTTATATTTTAAACGACAAGGGTTTTATACAAAAATGCTCTTTAAGAAAGAAAGCGAATCGACAAGAAACATTTTATATAAATTTTTATAATGCACAAAGAATTTTCAAATTCAATAAAGTGGTTATGAATCCACCAGATAAACAAACCTTGTATTTATGCCAACTTGAAAAAGATTCCATACAAAGTGAAAAATTTTATTATTATGGTTATTTATTTAAGACGAATATAAACAGCCTTCCTAATTACTATAATGTAAAGCTAGAATTGGAGCGCTTTATTAAAAATGGGAATCTATACATATATGACAATAAAGATCACAACAATGAAGGCGTATACATGTTTAATTGCTTTATTCGTTTAGAAGACTCTTTTGAAAATAGGTATCATTTAAATGATGGGATTTGTTATTTATTTCAAAACCCTTTAACCACAGATGAGATTATAAATTTACAACAAGTACAGCTTTCTAAAAAAAACCTCTCTGACAAAACGAAAGAAGACAATTCAGCATATCGTGCAAAAGAAATTACTATTGAACCAACTAAGACACCAAGAATAAACGGGGACAATATTTATTGTCCTTATCCTCAGAAAAAAAATATTCAACAAAAAAAAGGTAATTCCAAAGCGCAAAATGTTAAAGCACCATATTTAGTAAAGAAAAAAGATGTACCTAAGTTGACTATTTCAAACGAAGTGAACAAAACTAGTACACTACAACAAATAGCAGCAACTACCAATGAAACAGATGAAAATCTAAATAAAAAGATACAGACCTCTAAATATCATACTTTGCAAAATAATCCTATAAAAAATAGATATAGTGAAACCAAACATCAAAATAAGAAATTAACTATTTTTCAAAAGTTGAAAAACCTTATAAATAATCTTTTTAAATAAATATACAATTGTTATATTCTCCTTTTTCGGAGGATGGGCAAAACCAAATATAAAAAACGGAGGTAATCTATGAGTAATGTTCAAAATTATGAAGACCAAGAAACATATTTTTTTCATGATACAACCTCATCTGATTTTGCAAACCTCTATCGTTATCGGGTACGCTCTCCTTTAGTTGAGGATTGCATTGAAGGTGGTATAATAAATGATGTAGAAATTATATCTTTTACTCTGGATAATGAACGGTATAATTTTACTAGATATTATCTAACATCTTTAATTAAATTTGCCTTTAATATTCAAAGACGATTAGGATATGAAGAGACATATTATATGCCAGTTGAATATGGACAGAATATTTATCGGCGAGATTACTTTGAAGATACATTAGCTCTGGCCAATTCGATTTCTGATGATATGTTTTATGAAGCAATTGATGACATTCAGAATATATATACTCATACCCAATACATGCTAAAAGTATGTAACCTAATAGAAGAAGGAGGATTTGTACGAGTTTATCGTTCTTTAAATACTATCGAATTAGCACAAGTCCTTCGACAAATAGAAATAGGTGGTTTAAATAACCCGGAATTTACATTCGAAATTGATACAAATATTCTGCTATCTGGCCAGTACTTTCATAGTAAATTAGATGCAGTTTATGGCCATAAATTGATAAAAGTTTGCTTCAAGGTACCAGTCGAAGATATTATTATGTATCCAGATTTTATATTAACGAAATATGCTAAAAGAGCTTTTCCAGCTAACAGCTTAAAATGCGAAAATGAGATTTTGTTTGTAAATAGACATCCTAGGGGAAAAATGACATTTAAAACTAAAGATATATATCACATAAACAAAGAGGCTTGTTATGAAAGTATTAAAAAGTTGAATCAAAATAATGGACACTTGGACATTGCTACTAAACAATATACAAGTCATTATAGGTATATAAATGATGCTACATATTATTTAATGATGGATGCTCAATTTTTAATATTAAACAGCCAATTACAAGATACGCTAGCAAAGTTAA
>NZ_JXIS01000081.1:0-27641 GCF_000836715.1 Bacillus sp. L_1B0_5
TTCTAATACAGTCGGAGAATTTGAAGCATTTATAAAGGTAAGTACTTTTTATTGGCTTCGAGTGCTTGCAAAAAGGACAAAGTATCAACAAATAGAAGGAAATATTGGGGATGTGGTTTACATTGTTGCAGGGACAAAGGTTAAAAATAAATTAAGAGATCCCATATTAAAGGGAAAGATTATAGGAGCACCCATGATTACTTATAAAGGAATTGTAAAAAATGGGTGATTGATTTTACAAACTACGCTTAATACATATAAGTTGGATGAGATTTTTAGTAATTTAAAGGGATATGTATTGATAGTTAATGGTATAAAGCCCCATACCTCGTGAAAAAATATGGAGCTTTATTTTATGAGGTTTCCACACCGGTATCAGTTTGCTGATTCATCGTTATAAAATCTCCGAATTCTTCCATTAGCTTTGTATTTTCTTTAATTATACATCTTTTGAACATAGTAAATGGTGATGATGAGTCCAGTTGTTCATTTATTTCAAGTTTTAATCGTTCTTTAAGGGCAATTGTGTTAGTTGAAAAATATTTTTTTAAATTTGTAAGAAAGGCGAGTATCTCGTCTACTAAAGCTTCTCTTATATAGTTTGATTCCATTTTTTTCATTGTAGTTGTGCCATTATAAACCTTTTCGAGCAATTGTGCGGTTTGAACTACAGGAATATCTGAGCGTAAAGGATAAACTTCGACTTCTTTAAATGGAATAGGGTCAATATGAATTTTGATAGAGTTTTCTACATCGTCACTTAAATCTGTACAATTTAGTATATTTTCATAACCATCATTTTTAATATTATTACAATGAGAACAAGCTAAAAATAAATTAGACCAATCAAATTTCAATGTATGATTATTTTTATGTGGCTTAAAATGTTCAACATTAATAGTGGATGGATTTTTATATTCACATATATAGCATTTATTTTGAAAATCATTAGCCAACGTATGGAGTACACTAGCAATTGTGTATTTTCCACTTGCCTTTGCTCTTTCTGTTGCTAGTCCTTCAGGTTCAGGCATGGATTTTTTGAAATATATCATTCTTGATCACCTTCTAAAATCCTTTGTAAATCTATATAAGCTTTTTTTAGTTGCAGCTCTTTTGAATGAGGGTCTGATTCATTATCTAAATATTCATTTAAATCATTTAACCTTTCATGTTCTGTTGGATTTAGTGAATCAAAGTTATCAGTTAGTAACTCATATTCTTTCAATTTTTCTTTAACTATACTAGAATATTGATCCACCCCAAGAAAATCTTCGACGATAGACTTATACGAATAATTTGAAAAGTCCTCATAAGCAATTTTTTCGTGCAAATCATAGATAACAGCGTTACTCACAGAATTTAGAACAAAAGGTGAATGTGTAGAAATGATAAATTGAACATTAGGGAAAAAGTCTGTTAAAAATTTAAATATTTTCTTTTGTAAGGAAACATGTAAGTGAGCTTCAATCTCATCAATAATTACAATTCCTTCAATATCATAGATCTCCGTTCTCTGTCCTTCCATTCTCAAAATTAACTCTGTAACAATTGAGAGTATTGAAGAAAACCCACTTGACAAAGTTGTCAAATCGTATGGATCTTTTCCTGGTTCTATGATCTGAAAATTATAGTTTCTATAATCAAATTTTAACTTTAAGTTTTCATTTTCAAAGATAAATTTTAGATTTTGTTCTATGTAATCAAACCAATCTTCTAGTTTTTTGGAAGATTCTATATCTTGTTCCTGTCTTGCAAATGTAGCTTGTGTTTTTAAATCGACTAAGTATTTAAGAAATAAATGAGCAATATCGTCATTAATAGTATATTTTTTCTCTAGATTAATTTTTTCGACACCCTTTGGAATTAACATAGAACATGCTCTTGAAGCATTAAAGTAAGCGAGTAAAAACCGTCCTTCTTGAAAAAGATGATGGATTTCTTGAGAATTTTTTATATTTAATTCAATTTTTTCGCAATAGTTATCTATTAATGTAGTGAAATTTTCTATATCTCTACGCATACGATCTTGAGTATAGTAGTCCTCAACGTTATTACTTAATTCTAAATCATTATACAAAGCCAATTCTTTCCATTTTAATAATTCAGGAATTGAGTAATTTTCAAAAAGTTTTAAAAAATCTTTAATTCCTTCTAACAAGGAGGTTTTTCCAGATCCATTCTTCCCAGTTATAATTAGATGTTTAGATTTATGGTCATCAATAGGGATTGATATGTTTTTATGGTGTCTTACTTTGTTGATCCGAATTTCTTGTATGAAATGCTTGTTCACGTTCATGCCTCCTATATTTATAAGCTCAGTCTTTTAATATATACATTTTAACATATTAATAAAATAATTGGATTTTATTTATGATGTTTTGTTATTTTTGTTAAAAAGCAATTTTTTTGTACTAATTAGGTTATATTTCTGGATTAGTTTGACAAAAGAATTATATTATGAGATTTTAATAATTAAGTAAGGGGGCTTTCTATTCGACCTAATATAAAGAGTATATTAGGTAAGCTAATCACTTAAGCATAAGGATTCTCTATAGGGAATATAAACTATTCAACTTTTTGGAGCCCCCCTTGCTAATTTTTAAAGGGGTTAATTAGATGAATGAAATTACTAAAGCAGACATAAAAAATTTAATGGATAATAGGGTTTGGATTACTAAAAAAGCTAGAATGGAAGCAGAGGCGAGGATGAATCAGAGTCACTTGTTTACTCAATTATTAATTAATTACTATACATTCATTGTACTTGCATTTTCAATTGGGACGCTGGTTTCGCAAGACAGTAAAATGTCACTATTAACGGTTAATGCCTCAGTAGGTCTTTTTGGGTTATCGATATTTATTGGTGCTATGGGACATAGAGAAAAAGCACTACAGTATAAAGAATCGTACTTAAGTTTAAATGAATTAGAATTTGATTTAAAATATTTACTAAGAAATGAAAAAGAAGCTAAGGATGTTTTAGTTGATGAACTTAAAGTTTATGAAAAGAAGTATACAGAAATTTTAACTAAGTCAGAGAATCATAAAGATATTGATTACATAAAGGTGCTTATTAAGCATAATATGAAAGTTTCTACAAGGGATTTCTTTAGATATTATACTCAGAAAACGATGTATTTTGTATGTGGTTTTTTAGTAGTTGTTGCGCCTATAATTGGTACATTTATATATTTGAAATCATAGGAGGGCAGTATGACAGCAAGTGTGAATTTTAAGAGACAATACTCAATAAAACAATTAGAAAATACTTTTGATACATATATTAAATCAAATACTGCGGTTGGTATAGACAAGATGACTTACAAGTGCTTTTGTGAAAAGAAGGATGAATCCTTTGAGCTAATTAATAAAAAAGTAATTAGTGGAACATATAAATTTACTCCATATAAGGAAAAATTAATTATAAAATCAAGGAAATCATATCCACGATTAATTTCAATTCCTACTATAAGAGACAAAGTTGTTTTAAAAGCTTTACATTTAGCTTTGGCTGAGACTTTCGATGATATAATGCAGCCTTTGCCCCAAAAGTGCATTGAAGACATAAAAAGCAGTCTTCATAAATTTGATAGTTTTATTAAATTAGATATATCAAATTTTTATGGTAGCATTAAGCATGGTATATTAATTGATAAGCTGAAGAAAAAAATTAAGAAACCTGAAGTGTTATCTTTAATTTCTAAAGCTATAACTACTGTCACTGTATCAAGTGGAGATTCTAGAAGTAATGAAATAATCACTGAGGGAATTCCACAAGGGCTAGCTATTTCAAATATTTTAGCTCATATATATTTGAAAGATTTGGATTTAAAATTTAAAAATAAAAAAAATTTAGAATATGTTCGATATGTCGATGATATTATTATTTTATGCTCAGAGAAAAATATAAAGAAAATTTACGAAGAAATAAGGTATGAGCTAGAAGGGATTTATAATTTAAATATAAATTTGGATAAAACCAAGCTGGGAAGTATAGAAGAGGTTGGTTTTGATTTCTTGGGTTATTCTGTTAAAACATTAGGTACAGGGAGAGCAAAGTTAACAGTAAAGGAAGCGAATCGTAAAAGATTTGAAGATTCTATTGTGAAAATATTTGCACGGTATAAACATTCTAACGTAATGTCTCCAGAGCAGTTTATTTTTACTTTAAATAATAAAATATCGGGTGCAATTAGTAGTAAGGTTAGTGGAGATGTGTCGAAAGAATTTAAGTATGGATGGTTATTTTATTTCTCACAAATAGAAGATACAGGGATATTATACCATCTGGATTGGTTCATAGTAGAATTAATAACAAAATTTAATCTATCACATATTGATGGAAATTCTATAAAAAGTTTTGTGAAAGCATTCTATGAAATAAAATATAATTTAAGAGAGACAGAATATATCCATAGACCAGATGACTTAGCAATTGTAGATAAGAAAAAATTGTTAATAAAGATATTTAAAATTTCAGAACGTCAATTAAAGGATACATACACTATAGAAAAAATGTATAAGAAACTAATATATCAACCGATTAAAGAATATGAACAAGATATTCAAGGACTTATTTCATGAAAATATAATAAACTAATTATTTTTCTATGTATATATTTTCATTTAACATCTTACTTTCATTTTTGTATATAGGAATTTTATTCAAGAATAAAATATTAGGATTTTAAGATAGATAGTGAGTATACGTAAGCTGCACCCAAATTGTTAGGCAAACTCTAGCAATTGGAGGTGTATTTTTTATGACTAAATTTACTTCATTAGACAAAATGAATGCAGTCATACAATATCAAGGGGGAAGTGAAAATTTAAAAGATATTGCGAAATTATTTGGTAGAAACTAAAAAATTTATTTATGGTAAATATCTGAAGAGCTGGTTCAATACTAAGAAGTATAGTGTTAGTTTAACTTATGAGACTAGGGACTAAAGTATAGGATAATTAAGAAGATAATCAAAGTCATTCAAAACCCTCTTGAACATGCAATTGATTTAGAGTTAATAGGTAAAATGTTGAAGCTAAAAACAAGCTATCTAAAGATGATAAAAATAGCTAACTGTATGGAATCAACAGGAGTACAGCTGTTCTTAAAAGTTGCCCAGGAAAGCAGAAATTCTATTATCTTTCATTTAGCTCGGGTGACTTGAATGCTACAAGGTGAACTGCTAAGGTTGCGATGAAAAGACATGGAAAATAATATGACCGAACAAGCAAGTATGAGCCTAGGAAAATGGGCAGTTGAATTTGGACTCATCACTAGGCTTGAATATGACCTATTGCGTTCTAGGCACAGCAGTAAGGAATATCAAAAGCATATTAATATGGTAATCGAACGTGGCATCATTAAAGAAGGACAAACTAAGCTACTAGATGAATTCATGGCTCACTGTTTAGAGATATATAGACAATTAGCTAGAACCTTAGAGCATATGAAGAAATGCGGTATAATCTTATTCTATGAGAACTGGATGGGATATGGCGAAGGTGGAAAGATTAGTATAAGTCCTGGAATAATGAAGCAGATTCAAAAGACTAGACGTGAATTGATGAAAAAGTATGATGTTGTTGAGTTCAATCTAGTTGCTCATCGTAATGCTAAAAAGGTTAAAAACTTCAAGTGTGAATGGAAACAGATGTTGGCAGAAGTTAAGGATAAAGATGGTAATAAACTGGGAATTAAGTATTGCTGGAAAGAACACGCTGTGATATTGAAAACTACCAGTAAAGCGGTGCATCGATACCTTGAAATGTATTGTGTTGACGCATTAGAAGCCTATACGAATAAGAAAGACGTTTTTATAAATGAAAGTGGAGTGGAATACAACATTAAGCGTAAAGTTAACATTATGAAGAAAGCTGAAAAATGCCATTTGCAGATGCTTAAGAAATACAGCAAAAAGATTGAGTTTGTAGATGCAGAAGAAGAGATAATTAGACATTTTTAAACACAGCAAGAACTTAAGGATATTCTTGCAGGATTTGACCAAGAATACAAGCGGTTACATCTTAAGAAGCTGTATATGGAGCGTATGGAACAGTTATTCGATTTATATAACTTTAAAAGAATATAGTAATATATGACACTTTGAAGGAGCCTCTTAATTGAGGCTCTTTTTTATATTGGAATAGATGATTGAACATGGCATTGGAATTCACTACATTGGTTACACAATAACTAATAAAACTAGTCTTTTATTATCTGCTTACAAATGAAATGGTTAGGAAAAAAATTTAAAGGTCAGGTTTAAACACCCTGTTTTCTATTTAAATATTTATGCAAAAAGATGTGGTATAATCTTCCTGTATTAACTTTTAAAGTACAGGCTATGTTTGAAATTTATGTAAGTCAAAGTTATCCATTTAGGATAATGAATCGATGGGAATTTTGTTTAAGAAAACTGTAAATTAGATGGAGGAAATTGTTTTGAATAGTTATCTAATTCCATATTTAGACCCAAAGAAGAATGGTGGCGAAGAAGACCCGCTTTTCTCAGAGTACACTTATGGAGATAAAGGGAATCGAGGAGAAATCTTAAAAACTAAAATTTCAGAGGGGGACTTCCTGTTTTTTTACAAAAGTATAGAAAATAACCCATGTATCACTGCATTTTACGAAGTGGAAAAAGTTTTGGATATTCATAAAGCAAAAATGGATAATACAGTCATGATGAAATATCGAAACCCTCACTTATTTAGAAATGAAATTCAAGAGAATGAAGTAATTGTTTTTGGAAATCCAGAGAAATCAATGATATTGGATACGCCCCTGGTAGTTAACGAAACATTACTAGAGGAATTATCGATTGACTATAATCCATCTCCGAATCATACAGAATTGCAAGCACTTACGTTAAAGCTAAGATGGAAGCGATTAAATAATTCGCAAGTAAAACTATTACTCAAGAAAGTGAATCTGCTACATAATGAGAGTTTTCTAACACTTCAAAAAGAATTAGAATTACCGATTGTTTTGGATAAAACCGAAAAAGAATCGGTTGTTAAGGCACGTATAGGTCAGTCAATTTTTAAAAAGGCACTTTTAGCTGTAGAAAAGAAATGTAAACTGTGTGGTGTATCGGATGAACGATTCTTAGTAGCTAGCCATATTAAGAGATGGAGTCAATCTAATCATAAAGAACGATTAGATGTTAATAATGGATTGCTATTATGTCCTAACCATGATGCGTTATTTGATAAGGGATATATTAGTTTTGATAATAATGGAACAATTTTGGTTACAAGTACTTTGGATGAAGTGACGAACGTCTTTCTTAATATCAATAAAACTATGAATATTAGGATGAATGAGGGGCAACGGGAGTACATGAAATGGCATAGGGATAGTATCTTTAAAAGTTAATTGTAATTTGAAATTTTAAAAAATCAAATAAGTAAATGTATAAATTGAAATTATTTTAGGAGGCAGGTTAATTTGAGTTTATTAAACTACTTTCCATTATCAGACCCGCAGCAGGATAATGATGTTCTTGGGTTTGAAGCAGAAGCCAAACATATTGCAGAATTTATAAATAATCATACTCCATTATATCCATTTGCTATAGCTATAAATGGACCATGGGGTTCAGGGAAATCTACTATGGCAAATTTTGTAATGAATAACCTAAATATGTCTTGTGAAGCTATACCATTTAATCCTTGGTTAGTTTCGGATAAAGAAACACTTATTTCAAGTCTATTTGAGGAAATATTCATAAGGCTAAGGAGGAAAGATGAAAATACTAATGGAGTAAGCAAAGAACTAAGCCATCAGTTTTTGGCTTATACTAAGAAAGTGTTACCTACAACTGTAAAGGCATTAACTTATGCAACTTCACTTTATCTTGGGATTGAAGAAAGAAATGCCAATTTCATATCGGGGGTTATGGGGGATTTCTCTAAAGAGATAAAAGAAGAGTATGAAAACATGCCTCTTAGCGAATTGAAAAAAAACCTAGAAACAGAAATGAAAAAAGAGTATGTTGATAGAAACAAAAAAATAGTAGTGTTTATTGATGAAATTGATAGACTTTTACATGATGAAATTGTAACAGTTTTAAAAATGATTAGGTCTACTCTTAATTTACCAGGGTTATTTTTTGTTATTTCAATGGATTATAATGCTGTTATAGAGGCATTGAAAGAGTCTGGTATCAAGGAGCCGAACTATTACTTAGAGAAGATATTTCAATTCAATTATCATATAAATACGAAAAACCAAATTAGAACATTAGTGCAAAAAATCATGTATCCAATATTTGAATCACGTAGTGAAGAAGCTTATAAAGATTTGAAAGTAGCTATAGAGGCTTATTTTTTAAGGAATAAGGATTATCATTTGATAAGTATTGATAATTTCGAGAACTTCACAAATGATTTTGGGCTAAGTACAGTAGATTATATGTTATACCAGCTAAATGGATATGAAAAAGGAAATGCGGCTGAGAGCCACAGTGAAATATGTAATATTATTATCGAGGATTTAAATATTGAAGTTCCTAGAAACTTCATTAATTTGACCAATTATATTTTAGAGTTTTGGCCAAGGTTTTATATGGAACTTTTTAAAAATGTGGAGAAATGTAACTTTAATATTAAACCGGCGTTTCTACTCTTTCTCCTAAAGTACAAATACCCAAAGTATTGCGAAACAACTTATATTTTTGAGAATAAAGGCGATAATCTACCTAACTTTGTTCAAGAAATTCGAGGACATATAAACTATTATATACCAAAGTTTGTGAAATATAATGTATCTCCAAGGGAGGAGAGAATGGATGATAGTTTCCTGAGACTAGCTGTAGGCTTGCTAAATAAATCCCCAGACCAGATAGAGGAGCTTGGTTTATTAGCTGAAAGAAAGAGAGTATTGTTAGAGAAACAATCTAATGTAATGAAAGAATTTTTGGCAATAATGGACAAAGAAAGAAATAAGGAAGAAGCATGATAAACTGTTTGATGTTGCTTTTCAATTTATACCTTTTATAAAATTTTGATATCTTCAAAATATAATTAATGGAATACACAAACTATCTGTATTTCATTTTAAATGACCATTTTAATGTAGGGAGTTAGTAAGAAAATTAATAATTTGGTATTTTTGGTAGAAAACTATAATAATTGTTGAGTTTAAATTTAAAAAATTCAAAAAACACTCACAAATAATTTTGTAAACTGATATAGTGTTCTTACTATAAAAATAGGAGAATTAGAAAGAATGATTGAAGTACGGGATAAAAATAAATCTATACTTAATTGGTTGAGTAATAATTTTGAACGCTATTCATCACGACAAATGGACAATATTGCAGTTTGTTCTTATTATTATTATCGTTCTTATAACTATACTAATGTTGATTCATACAACATTCTTAGAGGATTAATGGCAGCTTTAGAATTCAGTGTGGAATGGAGAATTAGTGAAAATAAGGAAGCACTTATTTATCGATATGATTTAAAGAAAAGAATTTATCTGAAGAGATTTTATTATGATTTCTTACGCTATATAAAATATCATACCCTATTATTTGAAGAAATAGATAGGATAATTGAACAAGAATATTATGAGGGGAAATGTGATAAAATAGAAATTTTTGATATTGTATGTGCTAGATGTGGGGAAGAAATAGTCGGAAATTTCATAGAGTTTATTACTAGAGAAAGACCACATGATAACATAGAGTTAAATAGAATAGAAATTATTAATTCGTTAGAGGCGATATTTAATGCCTACAAAAATCCTTACATGTATTCTGAAAAAAATGTAGACGAGAATGTTTTAATGGACTTCATGAATATAATATCGTCTGATAATGTGGATTATTACCATATATTCAATTTTTTCAGTTGGTTGAAAAAATTGAATGTGGATATGTATATTACTAAAAAGGAATTACACTCTAAAATTAAAGAGTATATTTTGCAGAGTGGCTTAGGATTCAATAATCAAATGCAAAGTACCTTATCCCGTAGCTTTTATGGTAACAAATCTGCAGTTAATATCTTAAGATTTCTTCAGGGGAAAGCTAAAAACTATCATCTTAGTTATCAAAGATACACTGATGTCTTTAGTCATGGGATATTATTATTAAAACGTGATACTGATTTCAAAGATTTGAAAGTGGAAAGTTGGGATGCATTACAAAGAATAACAGGTAATATATTGGATATTTACTATTGTAATGATGAAGTCAAAGGTAAATTGTCGGGTTATGGCGTTCTGGAAAAATTAGAACAGCTTAATGTTTCTATTACCGATTTACCAGCTCTGTTGTTATGGAGAGAAGATATTAATGATTTTAATTTGATTAGTTTTCGTAACCTGAATAAAGAATCTTATATCGATATCATAGTAAACTATGTTGAGTCTATTAAAAAAGACTTATATGTAGGGTTAGAAGATGGAAATCGGATATTTGAGAAAGCTTTTATTAGTGCAAGTAATGAAGCTGTTAGATTAATGAATGAAAAGAGGGGAATAAATTTGGTATACATTAACAAGAATGAAGGAACACAACAAGGGAATTTTGGACATTTTGGTACTATGACAGATAATACAATAATTGCAAATGAACAAGGTGCAATTGAAAATTTAAGTATAAGTTCTGTACAAATAAATGAATTGAAGGAGATAGTAAGTAAACTTTCGTCTTTGAATGTTAAAGATTTAGAGGTATCAAAAAAAATGGAGATAACGCTAGAATTACAAAGGTTTGTTGAAACTTGCGAAAGAGAAGGTGTAAATGAACAGGAAAAGAAATTAGGGCTTAGAAAGTGGAGAGATTTTGTCGCAAATAATCATCCAAAAGTACTTTTAGCAATGGGAGCTGTTGCGGATATTATAACTATCAGTGCACCTCTATTGAAGTTATTAGGGTTATCTCAGCAATAAAAAATAGAGGAATATATTGTTAAGTTTTCAGTGAAAGGTAAGGTTTTCATGTGCAATTAAGCACTGATATAAAAAATCGTTTATAGTTATTGGAATTTGTCAAGAAAGGTAGAGAGATTGAAGAATAACCAATCCCTCTGCCTATTTTTATTTCAAATGAAACTAGTGGGTTAACTGAAATGAAGAAGTAAAGACGATATACTTGTGATTATATTAAACTTTCTGTTTAAGTGAAGTCTGTTGAAACCATCAGTAAATAATATAGTTTTTCAATTAATCCGTTAGAAAATATACATAGATAATATTCATTTTATCTTTATGCTGGTATGGCTTAAATTTCAAGTTCATAATGCTAAATTATCCGCTATAATAAAACTACCATATACAGCACAGTTAAGGACTCCAAGGAGGCTCTTAACGATGAAAGGAAGCGTTAAAAAAGATAAGAAAACAGGAAAGTATTTTTATATTGTAGATATTGGTATTGACCCACTAACAGGTAGAAGAAAGCAAAAGAAGAAGAGGGGATTCATTACCAAAAAAGAAGCAAAAAATGCTTTAACAAAGCTGCTTTCGGAAGTTCATACTGGAACATACGTAGAACCTAGTAAGCTATTTTATGGTGAATATCTTGAGAGTTGGTTTAATACAAAGAAGCACAGCGTTGGTATCCAAACAGCAAAGGTACTGAAAGAGTACTTAAACAGTCGTATCATCCCTTCTCTTGGCAATATCAAACTAGCTAAGTTAACATCATTGCATATGCAAAACTATATCAATTCACTGCGGGATGAAGGTTTAAAGAGAGGAACAATTGAGAAGATAATCAAAATCATTAGGAACTCTCTTGAACATGCAATTGATTTAGAGTTAATTACTAAAAATGTTGCAGCTAAGACTAAAATGCCAAAAGGTGATAAAGAAGAGTTAACCGTATGGAATGTTCTTAAAAGCTGCACAAGACAGTAGATATTCTATGGTCTTTCATATGGCTCTTGTGACTGGAATGCGACAAGGTGAATTGCTAGGGTTACGCTGGAAAGATGTTGATTTAGAAAAGGGACATTTAACTATTAGCCAAACATTAAGTCATGATGGGAAGACATTCTTAGTTGGAGGAAAGACGAAATCAAGTTTAAGAAAGATACTATTACCTGCATCAACAGTAGCAAAGCTAAAGAAACATAGAGCATTCGTATTGAAAGAGAAGCTGAGTCAAGGTAAGGAATACCAAGACAATAACTTGGTGATGTGTACTCCTTCTGGAACGCCAATCAATCCTGCTAATGTTAGAAGAAGTCTAAACGCTTTGATTAAGAAAGTGGCTGTGCCAAAGATTCGGTTTCATGATTTACGTCATACGCATGCTACTATGCTATTGGCTAAAGGTGTAAATGTAAAAGTGATTTCTGAGCGATTAGGACATAGTAATTTCAAAATTACATTAGACACTTACTCACATATTTTACCAACGATGCAAGAAGATGCAGCTAACAAAATAGAAGAGATTTTGTAGTAAATGTGACCAATTCTGTGACCACTAGCGTTATAGAGAGCAAGTTTACAAAATAAAAACCGCATCAAATGTTAATTTGACACGGTTTTTAACAGTATGACCCCGGAGAGGCTCGAACTCACGACCTCCACCCTGTCAAGGTGGAGGTTTATTTGATTACTTTTCTTCTTGCATTAAAAATTTCCAAAAACGTTTTAATTCTTCACGCTTTTGAGAAGGTGCAAATTTTATATCTTTTAGCCATTGATCTAGTTCTATTTTGTTTCCGTCCTCTGTAACATTAAAATCTCGCCCTAGAAGAAAATCGGTAGATACATTAAAGTAATCTGCTATACGTATCAAGGTATTGTAATCAGGTTGACGTTCATTCCGTTCGTACATACCAATTGTACTTTCACTTAACTGAAGCGAGTGAGCAAGTTCTTTTTGCGTAATGCCTCTTTGTTTTCTTAAATCACGAATTATATTTCCAAACGTTTTCATTCTATCACCTGATAATATATTAACACAATATGTGTTAATATATTAAAATTTTTAAGAGTTGATAATTAGAATCTATTGACAACACAATGTGTGCAGTTTATATTTTAAATAACAACACGAAATGTGGTTTTAGGGGGAGAAGACATGAATTATGAAAGAGTGGCCAAAAATCTAATTAATTTAAGAAATGAAAAATCTAGAGAAGAAGTGGCAAGGGCTGTGGGAATCAGTGTTAGTACATTGCAAATGTATGAAAATGGTCAGAGGATTCCACGGGATAATATAAAAATAAAATTAGCAAATTTTTATGGTGTTACAGTCCAAACAATTTTTTTTGATTCAGAACAACACGAAGTGTGTTGAATAATATTAGATTTTTAAGATTATGTAGTTATTTTTTAGAAATGTAAGTTTGGAAAGTGTTTTAGGAAATTTTACATAAAAAATAATGTTTTTATCATTATATATAAATAAAAGGAGTGTATTTGCATGAATATGAAAACATTTGAAATGCGTGAAAAACGATTAGCAGAACTACTAGGCGCAAAAGTACTATGGGAATTTATAAGTGCTGTCACAGAGGAAATTGAAAAACAAGAATTAGAGTCTACACCAGGTTTATTAGAAGATCTATTTGTACATGTGAAAGAAACCATTCAAATTCAAAATATGAATCAACGCATAACAAAAGCCCCTGTAAAAACAGAGGCTGATGGTATAAATAAAGATACATTATTTATGGAAGCATATGTAGAATTAATCAATCATAAGTTTGTTATTTCTGAATTAGCTGTAGAGCTTTCATCTGTTCTAAAAGAATTAAATTGTTTTGTTCAATCATCTTTGCCACAGCTTCAAAGTGAGCTTGATTCTCAAGAACCTCAATCTGCTTCTCTTTAGGGAGTGATTGAAGTATTTCTTTTATTTCTTTACACTCATATATGTTATTCTCCGAGTCTTCAATTAATTTATTGCGTCGATTGGTGTATTCAAGTGCACCTAAAGTCGCTAATGCGCGAGGATCTAATCCTAGAATTTCCATGTATTCCTCTCCTTTCCTCTACAATAATTCGATAGGGGAAAGGAGATTCCTTTAATGATTTGGTAAAATTGTGAAAGGTGACACTTATGTTAACTTGAATATCTATTACTAACTTATTCTGTATAAAAAATAGCTGCACAAAAGTACAGCTAGTCTTCTTCACAAATTTATATGGCCTTGATGACGAATTGGGATTGAGGTATATATAGTAATTGAGCTGCTAAGGAAGTTGTTGTATTAGCAAATGGGTATGCTTCTTTATAAAGAAATTTACTATACACTATTTCATTCATTTCAAAGGTCGTATACAGTTTTTTAAGGATTTTTTGAGAAAATTTATTTGTACAAGCAGCAATAAAATCATAATCTCTTTTACTTATTTCTTGAATGGCATGTGAAAGAAGGGTAGTGACTATACCACTTCCCATCCAATCTGGATGACAAGCGCCCATATCTAGATAGACCAATTTTTCTTTATCTAAATGAGAAAACTCAATAGATTCTGTCTCTAATGTATCTAAAAGTTGAAAAATAGGTTCCATTTGCGGGCATAGTTCAATCGCTTTCTCTGTATCTATTAGTGGCTGAGTTAATTTTTTTGTTAAAAGAACTCCAACAATTTGAAAATTTTCTATTGCTACAAATGACATAGCTTGAGATACAGCTTGTTTCATCATTTCTTCGCACATTTTGTGAAAAGGAGCAAAAGGAATTTGTAAACTGCTTACAAGAGGTTCATTATTCACAAAAGAATGCGCAAGTAAATGTGCTGCATCTTTCACGTGGTGTGTATCAAGTAGCTCTATATTCATATGTTTTTCCTCTTTCCTGATATAGTTAATAGTAATTAAAAGGATTAAAAATTTTATTTCATTTAGTTAAGTTTAATTATTAAAGCGCTAACAAATATGATTATTAAACATATGAATAAATCTGTTTAGTAGCAATCGAAATATGTTTATAAAGAAATTCTACGATCTCATCTATACATTCAACAGTTGTATATGGAGAGATAGAAAAGAATTTTAATGTAGAAATCGGATTTCTATCATAACTGTTTATTACATCTACTACACAAGAACGAGTTGTATCACCAAAAAATACTTGATCACGATTTTTTCCTAGGTAATTAAATAGTTCTATATTTAATCGGTTTGTATCCTCAATCTCTTCTTTTGTTGCAAGGCCTATTCGTTCTTTTTCCCAATTTTCTTGGCCATCTCCATTCATATAGAAGCGGAAAGTTGTAATTGGTCCATATGTAAAATCATTTGTGATTGCGACTTGAGGGAGGGCCTTGCGCAACTTCTCTCTAAATAATAGATTTACACGAATATAATTTGCTAATATTTTTTGATATCCTTCAATTCCAAAGGCTAATAGATTGATATACATTGGAATAGCACTACCAGATCGTGAACATTCTAAGGTATAGCCTGTATGATAACTTCCATATGACCTATTACCAAGATAAGGTGTGTCATCTTGTTCAATGTCCATCAGTTGTAAATCAGTATGATTTTTTACGATTAAAATACTTGAAGCATAAGGTGTTTGTCCTAATTTATGAAAATCAAAACATACACTATCAGCAAGTGCCATGTATTGCATTTTATCTTGTACGTATAGTAAAGCATTTTTTAAGTTAGGTTCAAATGAAAGTGGATTTTCTTCGAAATTATAATTATTAAAGAAACTATAGAATCCACCCATTGCAGAATCCGCATGGATATAAATAGGTTTTAATTTATATTTTTTTTGTATTGCTTCAGCGCTCTCTTTTATTTTTTTTATATCATCAATGGTAAAAGTATCTGTTGACCCCATAGTAGCTAGAATATAAAGGGGGATACCACCATTATTAATAACTTGTATCATTTTTGCCTCTAAATCATCTATATCCATAGAATTTGAATAAGGATCAGTTTTCACTTTAATTAAGTGATTTGATCCAATGCCAGTTGCTTCAGCTGATTTTAATAAACTATAGTGTGCATTTTCAGAAGCAAAGCAATATACATTTTGTGGAGCACCATATTCTTTTGCTAATGGGAATTGTTTAGAAATTGCTAAACGTAAGCTCGAAAATACACAACCTTGTCCACCCCATGTTGTATAACCACCGCTATTATGCGGATTATAACCAATCAGTTTTGAAAGCATGGATACAACTTTTACTTCTGCTTCTGCGGCCCCTGGGCCATAGACATCCCAAACACCATTACCATTTAAAAGTGCCATGGTTAGTATACCCAATAATGATGGAACACTTGGTAGTGGTACTGCGTTCGATAAATAGTATTTATTTGGATAAGGATGGCCATTCATAAATTGGTTTAGCTCTTCTATAACCTCAGACATAGTGATGCCAGCTAGTGGAATATGACTTTGGTGAATTAAGTCATTGTAGTATCCTTCTGATTTTTCCTCACATTTACCTAAAGTAGCTCGCTCTTCATTTTTTAATCGGTCAAGATTTTTAATTATTTTCTGCATAGATTCTAATAAAAGTTGTTGTTTTTCTTCATTTCCGTCAACGCTCGGAAATAATTTTAAAATATCTTGCATGCAGTCACTTCTCCTTGTGAAAAACTGGATTTTTATTTTACTTGGTTAAACATAAGGGTGTAATAATTTGTAATTGCCCTTTTGAATACTTAGAAATGAGGAGCTATTTAGAAAAAAATGTAATTCCATAGAAGATTATATGAACTATGGAATTTAAAGTAAAGAAAAATTTTTTGATTTATTTTAAAAAAAGTAATTGTGAGATAATGAAGTTTCTAAAAATATGTCTGAATTAATTGTTTATTTAATTTGCATTTTGTCCTAGTATGTATTCAACTAGTGTAGTAGATATTTTAATCTAATGTAGAACGTATTATAAGGTAGTTGAATAAAAGGGTTCAACTACCTTATAAACTGTAGATATTGTTGGAAAAAGATAAAAAAATAGGGTGGAAGTGCTAAAGATATGTTCTAGTGGAGAAGAAGTAGTATGGATTTGGTAGAAAAATCAGCATGATTTTTTATGGATTAATAATTATTCGATCAAAGTTTTTTTATGAATTCAATTTCATTATCTAATAATAATGGACGAATTAAGTGTGAAGAATTTTCTTCAACTTGGGTAGAATTTTTTGCACCAGGAATAGCAACTGAAACGGCTGGGTGACTTAAAACATAACGTAAAGCAACTTGTGCTAAACTTCGATTTGAACGTACAAGTGAACGTAATTTCTCTACTGTGTTTAAGCTATCTTTAAACCACTTTTTTTTTGGCCAATCTTTTCTTAAATCATCGTCTGGAAATTGAGTTTCATGATTAAATTTCCCAGTTAAAATTCCCATCTTAAGTGGACCTCTTATCACAGCACCTAAATTATGTTTTTCAATATAAGGAAGGATGTCTTTTTCGGGTTCTTTATTCAAAATACTATAATCGAATTGTACGACATCTAAATCATTATCCCGATTAAAATGTTTTATATAATCTAAATCATTAGTAGAAACACCAACAGCTCTTACTTTGCCAGATTTTTTTAAGGTTTGGAAAGCTTGTAGAAAGGCTTCTGTTTCTTCAGGTTTATCCCACCAAATATGACAAAAGTACACATCTATATAATCCGTTTTAAGCCGCAGTAAACTAGCCTCAAACGCATCAATGATCTTTTGAGGATCTCCATAAACGGCTGGTTGATTGGGGTCATAATGATGACCAATTAATCCACCTTTTGTAGAAAGAATGATATCCTGTCTGCGATTATTTATTGCTTTTGCAACGAGTGTTTCACTATGACCTAGTCCATAAACGTCAGCAGTGTCAATAAAATTGACCCCTAGGTCAATTGCTTTTTCAATTGCATCAAGTGATTCATTATCTTTTACTGTACCCCATTCATCTCCACCAATTGCCCAAGAACCGAATCCTATCTCTGAAACTATTAATCCTGTGTTACCTAATAATCTATATTCCATTATGTACGGACTCCTCTTTTACAGTTTATGTTATAAGAAGTATATATAGTGACCAGTTGGAATATTCTTGAATTTATTTTCGGAGAATAAATTAGGTAATTTACTTTAATAAATATATGCAAGAATACTGTATAAAAAGAAATTAGAATTATTAGTGAAATGGTTTTTTATGCTTAAATTGAATAAAAGTATGAACTGTTACAGTATAAATATGAGTTTTATTCATAATTTTAATAACTATGCAATAAGCGAAATAAATGTTGAATTTAGTCGGAAAATATAAATTTACAAATTGCAGAATATGTACATATAGTTGTAAATGTAAATATTATCCGTTTTCAAATATTTATAAAAGGAGAAATTCATATGAAAGAAATACAAGAGAAATATGAAATTGTAGAAGAATTGGATGCAACAGTAGGCCAAGAAGCATTATGGATAGCTCATCAAATGGAAATAGAAAAAGGAATGAACAATGAACCGATTATAATAAAGTTAAAAGGGAATCTTCAAATTGAGATTTTAAAGAAAACGCTTACCAAAATAGTGCAATCACATCCGGCGCTACGTACAATATTTAAGAAGAGGGATGAAAAAATAAAGCAATTAATTCAAAAAAATGTAGAATTTGATATACCAATTAAGGATTTAACTGCTTTTAAAAACACAGAACAAAAATCTATTTTTAAAAATTTCTTAGAATCTATAGTGAATGAGAAATTTAGTTTAGAAGAGGGACCTTTGTTTAAATTCCATATCATTAAATTCAGTGAAGATACATTTATTTTACATTTAATGTTTCATCATATTATTTATGATGGATGGAGTTTAGGAGTTTTCATCCGACAATTATCCAATACGTATGGTGAATTACTTCAAGGGAAGACGAATGTAGAATTTGAATCTCCTTATAAGAACCTCGTAAAGTATGAGGAGAGTTTTATTGATGGTGCAATATATAAAGAGGGATCATCGTATTGGAAAGATTATTTACAAGGTGACTTAACTCCAACAGAGTTTCCTGTTGATTTTAATAAAATGAATGAAAAGAGATATACGGATAAAAATATAAGCAAGAATATTAATTCGGATCTATTTTATCAAATACAATGTTTTGCTAAAAAAAATAATATAAGTATTTATCGAGTAATGTTAAGTACTTATTGTACCTTACTTCATCAAATGACAAATGCTGAAGAGATAATTGTTGGTATTCCAATTAATACTAGACCACATACAGAAGAACGAAATACTTTTGGTTACTTTGTTAATACATTACCTATACGTATAACAATAGAAAAGGGAGATACATTTAAGGGGATACTTAATAAAGTGAATAAATCTATTCATCTAGCTATTACGTATAAACATAATCCTTACTCACATATAGTAAAAGATTTAAATCTAAATAAAAATACAAATGATAATATGGTATATTCCACAGCATTTAATACGATGAAGATACTGGAGTTAAAAATTCCTGATATTGAGTCAACAGTTTTAACAGATTGTAGAAGAGTAAATCCTTTTAATATGACTTGGAGAATAATGCGATATGAAGGTGAAACAGAGAATAAAATTGAGGTTGACTATAACTCAGCATTATATAAACCAGAGAGTATTAGTGATTTAGTTGAAAGATATATATATTTGTTGCAAAAACTAATGAAGAATGTGAATGAACCTATTCATTCATTGGATTTGCTTTTAGAGAAAGATCATCGTCTATACAAAGAAATGAATTTAAACGCTCTTACGTATCCTAATTCAAAAACACTAGATCAATTAATCGATCTACAAACATTAAAATCGCCAAATCAAATAGCGATTTCTATGGGGGATAAATCCATTACCTATTATGAATTGCAGCAAAAGTCAAATCAAATAGCGAATTATTTACGTGAAAATGATTTGAAAAAGGGACAACGTGTAAGTATTACAATGGAGAGAGAGATTGATACCATTGTATGGATTCTAGGCATCTTAAAATCAGGTGGAGTTTATGTACCAATTGATCCAAAGTTTCCTGAAAAAAGAATAGAATACATCTTAAAAGATAGCGAAAGTCAAATGATTATTACGAAGAAAGAATACAGGGGATTGGTTGAAAGGTTTGCGATTCATACAATTTATCTAGAAGATTTTCATTACACTAATTCTATAGAAAATATTGAGTCTACACATACCATAGAAGATGCAGCTTATATTATCTACACGTCAGGTTCAACAGGTTTGCCAAAAGGAGTCGTTGTACCACATAAAGGCGTAGTTAATTTATCATATTCAGTAATCAATACATTTCATTTAGGCAAAGAAGATGTGTTTTTGCAATTTGCAACGATCATTTTTGACGCCTCCATTATGGAAATATTTCCGATTTTGCTATGTGGAGGGAGAATGCATTTAATTTCTGAAATCGAAAAACGTTCAGCAGAGGAATTTATAAATGTAATTCAAAAGAATGGTATTACAAATGTGGTTTTACCAACTGCGTTTTTTAAATTAATAGCTGATATGCCAAAAGAAATGTTAATTAAATTAAATTCTGTAAAACGTGTATTTGTAGGAGGGGAAACTTTACCTGCTGAATCAGTTCGTAAATGGCAAAGTAAATTAGGGTTAAAGATTCCAGTTCTTAATGCATATGGTCCTACTGAAACTACTGTATGTGCAACGATGTATGAAGTAAATGGTGAGATACAAAAAGAAATCTCTAATATCCCAATAGGTAAACCAATTGCTAATAGTGAAGTTTTCGTGGTTAGTCCGTTTAATACGTTATGTCCGTCAGGTGTAGTAGGTGAGTTATTTATTGGCGGTGATGGAGTTGCCAACGGATATTTAAATCAAAAGGAAAAAACAAAAGAGGCGTTTATTTCTTTCGATAAATCCTATAATCATGATAAAAAGATGTATCGTACTGGAGATTTAGTACGTCTTTTACCGAATGGAAATTTAGAATTTATCGGAAGGAAAGATAATCAAGTAAAAATACGTGGGTATCGAATTGAGCTGGATGAAATTGAAGGAACATTATTTAAACATCCAGAAGTGAGAGATGCTGTAGTATTCACTTATCAAAACGACAAAATCGTTAGCTTTTATTTATCAAAAGACAATACAGAACTAAAACAAGAGGCATTAAAAACATTCTTAAGTGAAAGTTTACCAGATTTTATGATGCCAAATTATGTATTTCACCTTGAAAGTTTTCCTGTATCACCAAGCGGGAAACTAGATAGAAAAAAATTAGAATTACAAATCCCATCTTTACTTGCAAACATGCAGAAGCAATATGTTCCACCGATAAGTGAAACAGAAAAAAGATTGGCAAAAACATGGGCAGAGATTTTAAATTTAGGGAAATATAGAATCGGCAGAGAGGATGACTTTTTTAAACTTGGGGGACATTCATTAATTGCTGTGCAAGTGTTAAATCAAATTCAAAAAGAGTTTCATCTAAAAATTGAAATTAGAGATATTTTTGAGCATACAACGATTGCTAGTCTGTCTGCTTACATCGATAAATTAATGGCAGTAAATCTTGATAGGGAAGAACAGGAGACGCAAGTATTAAAAGTTGCAGATAAGGAAAGTTATCAGTTATCAAGTGCTCAAAAAAGAATCTGGTTTTTAAATAAGTATAACGCCATTAATAGAGTATATGATACACCACTACACATATATATTGAGCCGAGCTTAAATAAGGATATTTTACAAGACACCATAAGATTTTTAGTTGAACGACACGAGATGCTACGAACAGTGTTTATTGAAAGAAATGGGGAGCCTAGACAAGTCATCTTAAACTCAATAGCGATTGATTTGATTCACGATGAGATTGAACACATGTCTAAAAAAGAACAACAAGAATATATACGTACAACAATAAATCAAACGGATCATACACCATTTGATTTAGAAAATGGCCCTCTTTTTAGGATTAGAATTTTTAATCTGAATAAGAAAAATTCTTATTTATATATCAATTTACATCACATTATTACAGATGAGTGGAGTATAAGGAATTTATTAGATGAATTAATGAAGGTATATAGTGCCTTTGCAAAACGTAGAAATCCTGAGTTGCCAATTATCTCTAATCGATATGTAGATTATGCCGAGTGGGAACAGGAGCAGTTAAATTTAGGTCGGTGGGATACGGAAAAATCTTATTGGATGGCCGAACTTGCAGCACCTCTTCCTATACTAAATCTTCCTTTAGATTTTAGTAGGAATCGTCAAAGTACAAATAAGGGTACAGTATTTGAAATGAAGTTAGATAATGAAATGAAAGAGTCTTTGAAACAAGTATGTGAACAAGAGAATGTTTCTATGTATATGCTATTTTTAGCAGCGTATATTCAATTGTTACATTATCTAACGAATCAAAAAGATATTATTGTAGGTACACCGGTTGTTGGAAGGAATCATCAAGAATTTGAACAAATACAAGGATTTTTTGTAAATACCCTAGCAATTAGAACACAATTAAATGATGTGAAAAATTTAACACAGCTATTACAAGTAGTGAGAGAAAAATGTTTGAATTCTTTCCAAAACCAATCGTACCCATTTGATAAAGTAATTGAACAAATAAATCCTGATAGAAGCTTTGGGAATAATCCGATCTTTTCTACTATGTTTAGTTATCAGAAAGATATTCAGCAGCAACATGATGCGTATAAGCTTCAGTTGTTACCTAATAAACAAGATATTAGTAAGTTTGACATTTCTTTAGCTGTTGAAGAAGGATTGGATTATGTAGGGGTTTCATTTGAGTATGATATTAATCTTTTCAAGGAAGAGTCAATTAATAGGTTTACTCAAAATTTACTTACTATACTGGACGCCTTTATTCATCGACGAACAGTAGCATTTGAGAATCTTTCATTTCTATCACAGGAAGAAGAATCTCTATATAAAACGGTAAATCGTACACAAAGACCATATCCTTATTTTCAAAATATACAGGAGCAATTCCATATGCAAGTAGATAGACAACCCGATCGGATTGCTATAGTGACTGGAACGGAATCTTTAACATATAGACAATTAAATATGAGCTCTAATCAAGTAGCTCAACATTTACTCGAAAAAGGTATAAAAAGAGGTGATAAGGTAGCCATATTTTTAGATAGAAGTATGAATAGTATCGTTTCTATGCTTGGAATATTAAAAGCCGGTGCTGCCTATATACCAATCGATGTAAAATATCCTGAGGATAGAATAAATTATATAGTTCGTGACAGTGAGGCATGTAGAATTATAACGAGTAACAAATTCAAAAGTCATTTGAATGTAAGTGATTATCAGGTTTCAATAATAGAGGATATATATCGTACGACTATAAATGATGATGTAAAAATTTTAAATAAACCAAATGACTTGGCATATGTAATTTATACTTCAGGCTCAACAGGAAAACCGAAAGGTACATTATTAACGCATAAAGGAGTATTAAATTTAGTTGAATGGAGAAATGAAGTATTTCAGATCTCTCCAAATGATAAAGTAACACAGTTTTATTCCCATAGTTTTGATTCTTCAGTATCAGAAATTTTTTCTACCTTGTTAAATGGGGCGGAACTATATTTATTAAGTGATGAACAGCGCTATTCAACTGTCGAATATGCTCAAGCCATTCAAGAAACTCAAGCAACTATTTCTGACTTACCAACAGTATTTTTCAATGAATTATCGACTTCATTAACGAAACTGGATTGCGAAAAGATACGTTCTTTAAGATTTATAATAATGGGAGGGGAAGCTGCATCAACAAATGCTATTAGAAGTTGGCAAAGTATTTTTAAAAACCAAGTACAGCTGGTAAATGAGTATGGCCCTACTGAAGCAACTGTCTCAGCAATGTATTATTTCATACCAGTCTTAGAAAGCGAAAATAATCTTTTAGGAAGCGTACCGATTGGTATTCCAATTTCTAATACAAAGGTTCATATATTGAATTCATATATGCAACCTTGTCCGGTAGGGGGTATGGGTGAATTATATATTGAAAGTTTAGGATTGGCCCAAGGGTATTGGAAGCAGGAAGAGAAAACAAAACAGGCATTTATTTCAAACCCATTTTCAGAAGATAAGAGTAAAAGATTATATCGAACAGGTGATTTAGCAAGATGGTTACCAAATGGAAATATAGAATTTATGGGAAGAAAAGATAAGCAGGTTAAAATTAGAGGGCACAGAATTGAATTAGGAGAAATAGAAGATGCAATGTTACAACTTGATGGAATAAGTCAGGCTGTGGTAACACAAACGAAAGATGGAATGTTACTGCAAGCTTATTATAAAACAGTGGACGGTATAGGGATAGAGAAAAATAAGTTAGCTTTCCATTTATCAAATGTATTGCCAGAATATATGATCCCTAAATATTACTCTCATGTGTTAGAAATACCAATAACGGCGAATGGGAAAATTGATTTTGAAAAACTACCAGAAATAGAGTTTGATCATGAGCAAAACGATGAGTGTAAAATTAAACCTCAAACTAAAGTGCAAAAAAACATTGCAAAGGTATGGTCTGAGGTTCTAAACATAAAATCTATAGGTTTAAAAGATGATTTCTTTAATTTGGGTGGACATTCGTTAAAAGTTATGCCGGCATTAGTTAAATTAAAACCGTTATATCCTAACTTGAAAATTCAAGACTTCTTTAAGTATAGAACAATAGAAAATTTAGCCTCTCATATTGAAGAGATGGAAGATATATCGTTTAAGAAAGAGAAAAATATGAATGTAGTATGTATGGAAAATGAAGCGAAAGCGACTCCTGTTTATGAAACAACTAAATCAGAAGAAAGTGAATTAGATATGGTGAATTATCCAAAAACAGTTTTCCTTACAGGGGCAACAGGATATTTAGGAGCACATATTTTAGAAAGGTTATTACAGTTGCCATCTACGACTATTTACTGTTTAGTAAGGAAAAATGAGGATCAAGTAATTGGTGCAAAGTTAAAAGAAAGAATGCAGTTTTATTTCGGTAAAGAAATCCTTCAAAAGTTAGAGGAGAGAGTAGAATTAATTGAAGGAGATTTATCTTTGATGAATCTAGGTCTAGATTCAAAGCAATTGGACCATTTAAAGAATAAGGTAGAGTCAATTATACATTGTGGTGGAGAAGTTAGACACTATGGAGAACGTGAGCATTTTCAAAAGGTAAATGTTCAGTCTACAAAATACTTATTGGAATTAACTAAGAACACAAATGCACGTTTTCATTATATATCGACTTTAAGTGTAGTAGGTCAGGCTGAAAGCGATCCAAAAGAATTTGAATTCTTTGAGTCTAATTTTGATAGAGGGCAAAATTTAGATAATCTGTACCTAGAAAGTAAGTTTCAAGGCGAGAAAATGGTCAGAGAAGCAATGGAAAAAGGAGTTCGTGCCACGATATACCGTGTGGGGAATTTAGTGGGTAACTCTAAAATAGGTAAATTTCAATACAATATTAATGAAAACGCATTTTATAGATTATTAAAAGGAATATGTCTATCTAGCATAGCTCCTGACGTCAATACGTATGTAGATTTAACGCCTGTAGACTATGGAAGTTTAGCTATTACTGAATTATCTTATAAGGCCAATACAGTAAATAAAACCATGCATATTTGTAATCCAAATCAGCTTAAATGGGACCAATTTATTAATAGTTTACAAGCTTTTGGATACGATATCCTGTTAATGAAACAAGAGAAGTATATAGAGAAGTTTTTTAATACGAATCTAACTACTGATGAACAGAAAGCTTTAGAGCTCATAATGCCTTTATTAGAATCTGTAGAAGAGCTATCAGTAGCTATACCATCTTGTTTATACACGCAAGGATATTTGAAGAATGTACATTGTTTAGAGCCAAATCAAGAGTATATCAATTTGTTATTAAATTATGCTATGAGTATAGAGTATTTACCATTAATTAAAGAACCAATACTATTGTAGTATACTCTATCGATTTTGAACAAAAAAGAACCTGTTTTCCATTGAGAACAGGTTCTTTTTCTGGAAAAATAACTACTTATTGGTATGGAACAGATTTCTTCTCAATAGGGTTAGGAACGCACTATTGAAAATATGAATATACAATTATGGGTTTTTATAGTAAAAAAATCTGATATATAGTTGAATTTATCTCTAAAACTTAAAATGTAGATTCATTGCAATTAATTGTCCTTAAGCTTTTGCACCAGAAGTACAATATTTATATGTCATTTGATTTGATTTAGGAAAGGTATTCCTAAACCCTAATTTATAATAAAAGGAAACTAACTCAGCCTGATTTAGCTCATTTTCTAGTTTTTGTACAGAAGTACAAGCAGTCAAATTTAGCTCTGAAAAATCCTGAGATTTCCCCCAATCGATTGCTTTTTTCATCATATATGTAGCAAAACCTTGATTTCTGTATTCCTTAATTACAAAAAGCTTTTCTATTTTGGCTTTATCTTCAATAGTTAATCCAAATTCTAGTTTTCCAATGAGTGTAGCAAAACTTTCAAATTGAAGATCAAATCCTAAATCAAACATCCATTGCTCAGCAGGACGATCTAGCTTATAAATGTAGATTGCAGTAGCATTAGTACAATCCAATAAGTCAATGATCATATAATTAGTGTCTTTAAACAGAATATAAGGATATTCTTCACAACGTATATTATTTTTTCTTTGTTGTTCGTCTCTTTTTTTATAGAAAGATAGTTCTCTAAGTAACTCTTTTAATTTAGTTTTATGAAAAAACATTGATTTTCTCTCCCCTTTATAAATTAAAAATTACCATCAAAACATTTATATTAAGTAGGG
This sequence comes from Bacillus sp. L_1B0_5, assembly GCF_000836715.1. NCBI lineage: Bacteria > Bacillati > Bacillota > Bacilli > Caryophanales > Bacillaceae > Bacillus > Bacillus sp. L_1B0_5. Next base: position 26,752 of record NZ_JXIS01000081.1, read on the forward strand.
GTAAAGTCGCATGCCCATCAACTTAAGCTTTTTTACAACCCCTATAAGTAATTTTAAGCGATGGTTTACTCACGAATCAAAAGATAAGCGGCTTAAATTTACAATATCGGTAACTCAATTCCATTAAAACAGGCACTATTTACGTCCCCTTTATCCTATACCACAAAACAAATAATTGAAAACATTACCGTAGTAGGAAATAAGATGAAATTGCTGAAACTAGGCCTTGTTCGATTTGCAAAAAGCCGTGAAAAAACGGAACGTATTGTAAATGCTATGGTTAGAAGGAACCCTTCTGGCAGATACTTTGTGTCATTGTTAGTGGAAATATAAGTGCAAGAATTTCCGAAAATAAGTTCTTACATTGGAATGGATGTGGGACTAAAAAATTTCGCCATTTTGTCAGATGGAACAACCTATAAAAATCCGAAGTTTTTTTGTATTTAGAAGATAAGTTGGCGAAAGCACAGCGTGTGCTTTCTAGAAGAATGAAAGGATCTTCTCGCTGGAATAAACAACGAGTAAAGGTAGCTAGAATTCATGAATACATATCAAATGCTAGAAAAGATTACTTGGACAAAATTTCAACTGAAATCATCAAAAACCACGATGTTATCGGTATAGAGGATTTGCAAGTATCGAATATGTTAAAGAATCATAAGTTAGCAAAAGCAATTAGTGAGGTATCTTGGTCGCAATTTCGATCCATGTTAGAATACAAAGCAAAATGGTATGGCAAACAAGTCATTGTCGTATCGAAAACATTTGCTTCCAGCCAATTATGTTCTTGTTGTGGATATCAAAATAAAGACGTTAAAAATCTAAACCTACGTAAATGGGTTTGTCCTTCATGTCAAACACATCATGATAGAGATATTAACGCAAGTATC